>MNDM01000023.1 GCA_001914955.1 Nitrospirae bacterium 13_2_20CM_2_62_8
CTGGCTGGCCAGGTTCAAGTCGTGAGAGGCCAGAACCACCGTCAACCCGCTGCTCTTGTTCAGGCGAGTGAGGATCGCGCAGATATCCAACTGGTGGTTGAGGTCCAAAAAGGCGGTCGGCTCATCCAGCAGCAGGACTTTGGGCTGTTGCGCCAGGGCCCGTGCGATGATCGCCCGTTGACGCTCCCCGCCCGAGACATCGTCGATCGACCGGTGCGCGAGGTGCCGGACATCGGTCTCTTCCATTGCCTCCATCGCCAGACGAATATCTTCAGGACCTTCCAACCCGATACCGAGCAGGCGGCCTTTGCTTCGGTGGTGAGGAAATCGTCCCATCATCACTGTCTCGGCGATCGTGAACGGGAATATCTGTCGGGTTTCCTGGGGGACGAGCGCCACCAGCCGTGCGATCGCATCCTGCGACATCGCTTCAATCCGAGAGCCGAAGAGGTGGATCTCCCCTTCCTGAGGTCGCAGGACCCGCGCCAATAACTTCAGCAAGGAGGTCTTGCCGGAGCCGTTCGGGCCGATCACCCCCAGCACCTCACCGGACAGGACCTCGAACGTGAGCCTCGAGAGCGCCCATTCGTTCCCCTTGGCGAGTCGCCCGTCTCTGACATGCTGGTATCTGAAGCTGAGCCGCCCGACTCGGTACGCGGGCCTGTTGTTCTGACCCTCGCTCTCCCTCATACGGCAAGACCGCTTTTCCGGTACACCAGCAAGTAAATAAAGAGCGGCCCTCCGCCCAGGGCTGTGACGATCCCAACTGGAATTTCCGCAGGCGCCAGGACGGTCCGCGCCACCGTATCCGCCGCCACGAGGAATGTGCCCCCGACGAGTGCCGAGGCCGGCAGCAGCAGCCGATGATCGGCACCGACGACCATCCGGACGGCATGCGGGATGACCATCCCGACAAAGCCGATCATTCCACTCATCGACACGGCCGCCCCCGTGAGTAATGCTGATGTGAAGAACACCGTCCGCTTGACTGTCTCCACCTCCACGCCAAGCGAGCTCGCTGACTCTTCCCCAAGGGTCAGGAGGTTGAGCGACGGGGTCTGCCACAACAGGATCGACCCACCCACGACAAGATACAGCAGCAGGACGGCCATAGCAGGATAGTCTGGCGCGGCCAGCGTGCCCATCAGCCAGAACATCACACTGAAGGAACGATTCGGGTCCATGATCGAGGTGATGAACATGATCAGGGCCGACAAGATGGCGTTCAGGATGACTCCCGCGAGGAGGAGCGTGTGGATGGGCAGGCGTCCGTACGTGGCGGCAATCCGGTACACGAGCACGATTGCCATCAGGCCCCCTGCGAAGGCACAGAGCGGCAGCGCATGGATTGCAACTCCGGTCGTTCCGATACCGAAGAGAATGGCCACCGCCGCCCCCAATGCCGCTCCGCTTGAGATGCCGAGCACGTAAGGATCGGCCAGAGGGTTCCGCAGCAGTGCCTGGAGTCCGACCCCCACTCCTGCGAGAGAGCCCCCTACCATGAAGCCCAGCAGCACTCTCGGCAGTCTGACTTGTAGAAGGATGACGCTGGATGAGCCCAACGAGTCGGTCCTGACGTCTCCACCCCGGAGTGCCTGAAATAGGATTCGCGCGGAGTCGACGAATCCGATGTCTTCCGCACCGAAGCGCAATGAAGCGGCCATGACCAGCAGGCTTACGCCGGCCAGGGCCAGCATGGTGAGGACCCATCGCCTCGCTGACAGGACAGGCTGTTCAGTCAGAGCGGTTCCCGTTGATTCCTCGACCGGTGGCCGTATTCTGACCTGGTCGGCACTGCCCTCGGCGTCCTTGCCGCTTCCTCTCTGCCAATTCCTAACCCTCATTAGGGTGTGTGCACGTCCTCGAACGCGTTTGGATGAATGATCCTCGCGAGGGTTTCAAGTCCCTGGACAATGCGAGGGCCCGGACGATTGAGAAGATCGCTAGAAATATGATGGAGCACCTCCTCCATGTTGAGCCGCGGATACGGTGTCTTGGCGCGGGCTGCCACATTAGTTCCACCGGCCAGTTCGATCAACTGACCGATGAAGCTGTCCGGCCCGACGGTGATCAGGGGCTCGCTGTTCAACACATACAGCAGCCTCGGACGAGGCAAGGCCGCGGTGCGAGCCTTGATCTCCGTGATCCGCTGCCGCATCTCGGCGGCCAATGCGTCCGCCGATGCGGAATGGCCCAGCATGCGTCCGATCGTTTGGATATGGGAGAGGACGTCTTCGATGGTCTTGGCTTCCAAGATGAATGTCGCGAGCTTGAGCTGTTCCAGTTTGCCGAGGATCTCCGCCCGCAGGAATTCTCTAGGAGCTAAGATCAGGTCCGGGCGCAGGGCCACGATCGATTCGAGGTTCGGGTGTATATACCCAACCTTCGGTTTCAGTCGGGCCTCAGGGGGGTAGTCGCAATACTCGGTCACGCCGACTATCTGCTCGCTGCTCCCGATCGCATAGAGTACTTCGGTGATGCTCGGTGCCAGGGAGACAAGACGAGTCGGTGGCTTGGCCAGGTAGATCTTCCGGTCCAGATCATCCACGAACGTGCGCGGGGCCAGGTTAGCCATAAACGGCATCCCGGTCAGGATGCCTTGCTGTCGTTGTTTCTTCATGGAGATCTCTTCCGTGCCGTCTGCCAGAGCGAGGCCCGTCATCAGCAGGTAGCTAATAGCGAATAGCCAATAGCTAATAGCCACGGACCCTTCTCTCTCCGCCATTTGCTGGCTACTATTCGCTACTCGCTGTTCGCTCCTGGCTATCAAAATAAAAAATCCTCAAGGCCTGTTGCGACCCTGAGGATTGCACCCGGTTCTTCACCCTCGCCCTTTCCCCAGCCCTCGAGGGAAAGAAGGTCACTCACCCGTTGCATTGACCCATTGCAATAGAAGAGCAATGGGTTCCCTAGCAACGGGTACCCGGGGTAGGTCTTCTGGCTTACAGGGTCTTTTGCCTACTCCCCGCGCCTTCCCAGCTTGCGCGTGAAGCGTATCACGAGCGACGCTTCACCGGCACTCCAGTGGCGATTGCGGGTTTCGTCCCTATTCACAGCGGCGGGACCGCGAGGGCTTCGCACCCTCTTCCCTTCACCCGGAGACATCACGTATGTGGGCTCACTGTATGAGAGCCTGGAAGACCTTGTCAAGAGCAAAGTCGACGGTCCGGGCTAGGGCGGGTTCAATCATGTCTTGATAGTCGCTTCCGATATTGCTATAAACATTGCGGCGCTCCTTCACACCGAACGTGTGGCCACGTTGACTCACATGAATCTGACCCCGATGCCCCGCACTGGCGCGTCGCCCGCATGCGCACCGTAGTCCTCCTCATCCTCGGCCTCAGCCTTCTGATCTTCGGCGCAGACATCGCCAGGACACTCTTCACTGATGAGGAGCCGGATGAGGCGTTGACCACCCTGATGGAGGTGCCCCCCCTAGCCATCACGACTGCGAAGGCGAATGGATACCTCTACCTGCTCGGATTCGCCGTGGATCCTTCGTTCGATCCGGCACAGACAGGTCACGAAATGTGGCTGGAGGTTCAGAGCGACCCCGGGCAACGATTCTTTGACTACAACAAAGAGAAGCGATCAGAGCTTCGAGTCGCGGGAGATGAAGAAGCGACCGTGCAGGCCTTGAAAGTCTGGACGGAACCCGACCCCATCCCTCAATTCCTGAAACTGCGAGATCCGGTTATTCCCCCGAAGGCTCCACTCCGCATCCTCGTGGACCGGTACTCCCAATGGCTGACCATGGCGTTTGAGGATTGGGGCTTCGGCCATCCCGCAACCCCTCGCTTTGCTGAGCCATTCCTGGCGCACCGACTCTATCTTGCAGAGGGGTTCTCTCAGGGCACGGCGAAAGGCGTCAACCGGTTGGTGCAGGATTTGTCCGCTTGGCGGAAGGTCTTCGCAAAAGCCAGAACCCTTCCCACCAAGACGGCGGCCGCCTGTATCATCGATGACGATGTCAGGCTCCTGTCCCTGTTATTGGGACGATATGAGTTGGACAACACGCTCTTGGGGCAGATGGGCGTCCTGGCGGAACCGCTGGACAAGACAGAACGGTCCTTCCGCTGGCCGATCCAGAACAGGTTCGCGATCGAAGTCAGTCGGTTCCAGAGGCCATTCGCCCAGGCGATCCGGGTCGGCCAAGCCGAGTCGGACCAAGCGAAGCGGTGGCTGGCCGCCACCGCCGGGCTAAGGGCAGATGTCTTCAACGAGGTGGAACACCGCCTGCCGGAGAGTCAGTTCGCGAAAGCGTTTATCCGGAAGCAGAAGCTCTTGAACACCTATGCCCAGTATTATGCAGCGCTGATCAAGGCAGCAGAGAATCCCAACACTCCCCTTCCGAAGCTCCATGACATGGCGCAAGCGTCGGCTGGAACCCTCATCGAGCATGTCTTGCACCCGATTAGCAATATCTTGACCGGCACATCCGAGCCGGCATGGGAGCCATTGATCGTCCGGTTCCAGGAAACCGATGCGCGTTTCCGTCTCGCCGTCCTGCAAGTCAGGGTACGAAGACCCCCGGTCACGGAGAACGTTCTGGCACGCATCGCCGAAGCAGGCGAGGGCCTGTTCGACCCGTTCTCCGGGATACCGATGCTGTGGAGCCCCACGCAAAAGAAACTCTATAGCGTCGGGAAAGATCGCCTGGACGATGGGGGCGATGGGACGCTGGATATCAGCGTGTCGGTCTATACCCCCCCGAGCAGGCCTTCGCCCCCTCCGGCTCAACGCGGGACCAAGGGAAAAAAGCAGGTCCATCCCTCATGAGCTCGTCGGAATCTGAGCCCACGAGTCACGGTCGTCACCTCACCGGCTTCTCGACCTCAAACGGACTTGCGGCACCGACGAACCACGCGCGAGCGACTGTTCAGAAAGTGGTCTCCGGCGGACAGACAGGAGTGGACCGCGCGGCCCTGGATGTGGCCCTGGAGTTGGGGCTCGCGCGCGGTGGGTGGTGTCCCAAAGGCCGGAAAGCTGAAGACGGTCGGATCCCGCCGCAGTACCCACTCAAGGAGACGCCGGCCGAGGTGTACGAGCAACGGACCGAATGGAACGTCCGAGACTCGGATGGCACGCTGGTGTTGACCTGGGGTCGCCCCACCGAAGGGACCGCATTCACGATCGAAGTGGCCAGGCGATTGGGCAAGCCGTGCCTGGTCATCGATCTTGCCGCGCAGACCAGCGTGCCACCGGTTTGCACCTGGGCCCGGGACCATGGGATTCGCACCCTGAACGTCGCGGGGCCGCGTGAGTCCAAGAGTCCCGGTATCCATGCCCATGCCCGCGAATTTCTCCGTCAGCTCCTCTCTCCGTAGCGCACTGGAGAATCGAATCCGGACATGCCGGTCTCGACACGCATTCATGCCTTGCTGGAAAAGGAACGGACGCTGATCTTCCCCGGCGTCTATGATGCCTTGGGCGCGAAGCTGGTGGAGCAGGCCGGCTTCCCGCTGACGTTTATCTCGGGCTACAGCGTGGCGGCCACTCAGCTCGGCATGCCGGACTTCGGCTACCTCACCCAGACCGAAATGGTCGCGGTCGCGAAACGGGTCTGCGGCTCGGTGCGCATTCCCATCATCATCGACGCGGACACCGGGTATGGCAATGCCCTCAACGTCATCCGCACGGTGAACGAGCTCATCGACGCCGGCGCGGCCGGCATGTTCCTGGAGGATCAGATCTGGCCCAAGCGTTGCGGACACATGAAGGGCAAGCGGGTCATTCCAGTGGACGAGCAGGCGCAGAAGATTCGGGCCGCGGCGGATGCCCGCCGAGGTCGGGATTTCTTCATCGTGGCCCGGACCGACGCGCGGCAGGTGAACGGATTGGAGGACGCGATCCACCGTTGCCGGCGGTACAAGGAAGCCGGCGCCGATGCGCTGTTCGTGGAGGCCCCTTCCAACGCGGAGGAACTGGGCACGATCGCCCGGGAGCTGCCCCCACCCCTCGTCGCCAACATGCTGGAGGGTGGCGTGACTCCCCTGCTTACGAAAAGGGAGCTGGAGAAGATTGGATTCCAGTTGGTGGTCTGTCCCCTGACCGCACTGTACGCCTCCGCGAAGGCCATGCAGGAGATGTTCAGCCTGCTTCAGACCGCCGGGACCACCCGCACGGCCCTCGACCGCCTGATATCATTTCAGCAGTTTCATGACCTCATCGGGCTGCCCGCCCATTATGCCTTGGACGAACGGTACCGCTCGCCCGAGGAAGGGTAAGTCTGTCACTCTGCCCCTGCAAGCAACGGACGCCGCGGAGAAACCCGGTGCGGCGTCAGCCGGGGTCCTGTGAGGGCGTGCGAGGGTGTGGAGGGTTGATGGACCAGAGCGGTCGCACCGGGCTTGGCACGGTTCTCGGTCTGGCGATCCTCGTCCTCCTCGTGGCAGCGGGCTATCAGCTATGGACTGCCCGGGGCGGGAGCAAGCCACCTGTCACGGCAAGGACTTCTCCCGGCTCACCCGTTTCTTCAGCACCGGTTCAGCCGAGCGGCTCCTCCCCGACCCAGAGCGCACCACCGGTCGCTCCGTCGGGCGGACAGGTCCGCGTCGCAGAGCCCATGGAGCTCCCGGCTTCTCCGCACGAGAGTCTGCTCGCCCCTATCCAGAAGCTGATCGTCCAGGGAAGCGAGGCGGAGGCGGAAGCGAGACTCATGGCCCTGCCTCCGGGGACGCTTAGCGATTCGCGAATGCGACACGACGCGTCAGTGCTCTGGAACAATCTGGGCGTGCTGAAAAGCAAGGCTCGCGGGGCGTCAGCCGGAGTTTCGGCGTTCAAGACCGCCCTGTCGCTTGATCCTGAAAACCCGACCACCCGCCTGAACCTGGCCCACGCGTACTGGGAGATCAAGGACCCGGCCCTGACCAACGAGTTCCTGGAAAAGACCATCGCCGTGGCTCCTAACGATCCATTGCCCCACCTCGTGCTGGCCGACCGCCTCTTCGAGAAAGACGACCTGGCCGGTGCCGCGCTCCACCTCGACCAGGCTGCCCAACGAGCCGCGGAGAATCCCGGGCTGCTTTCGTACCTGGAACTCGTGCGAGCCAAGGTCCGGCAGGCGGAGCAGGCTGAGCAGAAATTCTCTTCCCGCGGCAGCTCCCACTTCACGGTGAAATTTGACGGAAAGGAAGATTACGATACCTGGACCCGTGTCTTGGACATTCTGGAAGAGGCCTATCGAGACATCGGTCAGAAGTTCGGCTACTTCCCCACGAAGCCGATCCTGGTGGTGCTCCATACCAGAGATAGTTTTCACGTGGCGACGGGAAGCCCCGCCTGGGCGGACGGACTCTACGACCACATCCTAGGGCGGATCAAAATCCCAACACAGGGAGCCCTGACCGACCGGACCTGGCTGACCCGCGTACTACGCCATGAATTTGTCCACGCGCTGCTCCATGAACGCATTGGGGACCATATCACTGCCCTCCCCACTTGGCTCAATGAGGGTTTGGCCATGCAGTTGGCCGGCGACCCCTGGCCGGAGATCGAACAGGTCATGCGCGGAGAAATCACCCTGTTTGCTCTTCGGGACCTCGAGGGCAACTGGCTGGGCCTGCCCGCAACGGCAGCGACCGTGGCCTACCTCGAAGGGAACTCCGCCACCCTCTTCCTCATCGATCGCTTCGGCATGGAAAAAGTGCGGGAAATCATCGGGCTCCTCGCAACCGGGCAATCCTTTGCCCCTGCCGTGCACGACCGGCTGTTCATGCCCTATGACGAATTCGAACGGCGGTGGGTGGACCGTCTAAACGAGAACATCAAAGCCGGGAAGTCCTAGTCGACCTTCACTTGACCGAACCAGCGGTAGCGGTAGCGGGCGATCACGCGGTACAGCACATAGGCCAACGGCCGCAGAAACGGCACGCGCCAGAGCACCAGCAGAAGAGCCCCCCCGGGTAAGCCGGGCAACAGCGGAAGAAACGCATCTAACCCCTGGCTGATGGTCCCGTCCCGCTCCACCAGGAAGGCCACATCCGGCCGGCCCGGTTTGTACTCCGAACCCAGGCGCCGCGCTGCCTCCTCGCTCTGGTAAGGCACAAACCGCACTCCTTGCGGTCCGCCGACACGCTCAATCCCTTCCTTCGCCGTCACGCAGAGGCGACACTGCCCGTCGTAGATCAGGATCCGTTCCGGTTCTCTCTTGGGAATCTCTCTCGGCATATCACCTGTACGATTGACGAGTCAGGCAGGGAGCCACCCCCACGCTAGCACCCGCATCGGCCGAAGGCAACTGAGAGTTGTTCGAGGAGGGAGCCTCCGGTATAGTCGCCGGCATGTCGAATCGGCGAACGATGGTCCTGCTGCTGATCGGCCTCGTGGTCGTGGCGGTCCTGTCACGAACGGGCCGGGGCTTGGACCTGCCGACGTCTGCGAAGGGCCATCTGCTCTGGAATGGGTTCTTGTTCGGAATTCCGCTGATTCTTGCCGGCTTCCTTGCCGCCGGAGC
>MNDM01000016.1 GCA_001914955.1 Nitrospirae bacterium 13_2_20CM_2_62_8
CTCCGTGAACAACAGCATCGTGACCGCGAACAGACTGGCTTCCTGCGGATACAGCCCATTCCGATCCAGCACGAAGGCGTCCTGGATGAGCAGTCGTCCGCCCGGGGTCAATGCGGCCGGCAACCGCCGGAAGAGGGCTTTGTTCTGGGCGGGGGAGTAGATGTGCAGCACGTTGGAGTACCAAATGACGTCGTAGCGACCCGGGATCGGACGACTCATGAAGTCGAGCGGCAGATAGGCGAGCCGCCGGCCGTGCCTCAGCGGCGCCGCGATCTCCCTCGCCACCTTCAGTGCCGCAGGGCGATCGCACACGGTGGCCCGGAGCGCAGGATTTCTGGCCAAGAAGGCGAGCGCATAGGTGCCAGGTCCCCCTCCCAGGTCCAGGAGCGTTCTCACCCCATTCAAGTTGACCTGGGCCGCCACCTGCGGTGC
>MNDM01000045.1 GCA_001914955.1 Nitrospirae bacterium 13_2_20CM_2_62_8
TCGAAGAACGATTCGGCATCACGCGCAGTGCCTGAATACAGTCCTAACAGGTCATCCTCCGACTCCATGTCCATCTCGTCGAGCACCTCCCGTGATGGCTCCGCTTCCACGACGACTGCCACATTCTTGAGCAGACGACGGTACTGATCCGGAAGACCGTCAACGGCTTGGCGGACGAGCCCCTCAAATTCCTCCGGGCTCATCGAGAGGGTGCTCATGCGGGCACGACGCGCCATAATTCCTCACGGCTAGCAGCAAATAGCGAACAGCGAGTAGCTCGGGCTAATTGGCTTCCAGCTTGGGGCCGCTCGCTACCAGCTATTTGCTATTCGCTATTTTTACGACGTGATCACTCGACGGCGTCTTGTTCAGTGCTTGCGGGTGTCATCCGAAATAAATGAGTTCTTCGACTTGGAGCCCTCCACTAATCCATGCACGCGGAATGGCGGCGAGTCCCAGATGATCTTGTTGCCTGGCGCCAGGTTCGCCGCTTCGACATAATGCCTGCGCGCGGTTGCTTCATCCCCGAGACTCTCGATGACCATCGCCAGGTTGTAGTGGGCCTCAGCCAGGGATGGCTGGGCCTTGATGGCCGCCTCATACTGCCCCTTGGCTGCCTCCCACTGGCGTGCTGCAAACAGCTTGTTACCCTCCTCCATCGCCGCGACCGCCCCGGGCGACGTCCCTGGCGGGGCATC
Organism: Nitrospirae bacterium 13_2_20CM_2_62_8; assembly: GCA_001914955.1. GTDB lineage: Bacteria > Nitrospirota > Nitrospiria > Nitrospirales > Nitrospiraceae > 40CM-3-62-11. The sequence continues at coordinate 699 of MNDM01000045.1, forward strand.
GAGCGTGGTCTGATATGGTTCCATCATCGTGGCACAGCCAGAGACCAGCATCCCTAACAACGCGAGCAGCAGGCGCGCTCTCATCGTTCGTCTCTCCATCCTACACCTCCACTGCTTTGCCATTGCGCAGGAACAGGAACTGAAAGCCGACCTTGTCCACTCCCAAGCAGCGTGAAACCGCCTCTTTGTATATCTTTGCTTGGAGGTGGTACTCGGCGGCCCGGCTCCCCACTTCCTCGTCGCGCACCCGATCGGTTTTATAATCTGCGACCCAGACCTGACCTCCGAGACGATACACCAGATCAATCACGCCTTCCATTATATAGTGCTGAGTGCTGCCCTTCGACCCTTCGATTCGACTCAGGGTCGAGGGGGGTGCTGAGTGCTGAGAGTGGAATTCGCCCCAGGAGATAGCAAATGGCACCTCGCGGCCCACGATGGTGGCGCGTCGGAGTCGCTCGTATGGTTCGGAGGCGAGGAAGCTGGCGAACAGCTCACGCAGCTCGGCTTCTACCTCCGCCGCCGCCCTGGCCCGCTCCGGTGGAATGCCGGAGTGGCAGACTGCGGCAATCCGCTCCGCCAATCTGGCCGTATCATCGGCATAGTCCCAATGCTCCAGCACCCGATGGGCAAGCGTGCCGATCAGGCGCGCCTGACCCGGTCCCTCAGCACTGCCGGTCGATGGTCGAGCGGGGTGGGGCTCCTGTTTCATCAGGACCGTGGGCGTCAACTCCCGCAGAGTCGCGCGCGCTGCGAGCCACGCACGATCGCGCTGTTCCCATCGCCGGACCAGGGCGGTCTCGTCCGCTGCTAACGCGAGTGCAGCCGGCGCGGATTTCTTCCTGCGCGGCACTCGATCCTTCGCCGTGACGACCGCCTGCTCGAACGAGGCCTCGCCGATGCGAATCGTCTCCCGATCCGGCTCACCCACCCCGCCGTCCGCGACTTCCTGGAGTAACGACAGGAACGTCCCCCGCGACGGACGGCTGGGCAGTCCCCCGGAGAGAATCAGCCGTTCTTTCGCCCGCGTCATGCCCACATAGAACAGGCGGCGGCGCTCCGCTTCCTCGCGCGCCAGGAATTTCTCGCCAACCAGCACGGCGCCAAGGCTGCACCGGTTGCCCAGCGTGACCCCCAGCACACCGGTGGACCAGTCATGAGACACCAGCGGAGCCTCGCCTCCTTTGCCCGTGCCGTGATGGAACGCCGGCAGGATCACCACCGGAAACTCCATGCCCTTTGCCTTATGGATGGTCAACACCCGCACCGCCTCCAGCGACTCCTCTGCCAGCGCGCTCTCTGCTTCCTCCGGCTGCTCGGCGAGGCGCGCGATCATGAGCTCGACGAACCCGGTCAGCGTGAGATGCGGCCGGTCGGCGAGATCGGCCGCCATCTGCCGGACCTTGAGCAGGTTAGCCAGCGCCTGCTCGCCATGCAGGGAGGCGGCCGCCAATTCCAGCACCGGCAGCCGCGTGAACAGTAGGTCCATCGCTTCCGGCAAGGGACAGCCTGGCGCTGCCCGGGCGACTTCGGCCAGCCGACCATAGAGCCGGCGGATGGCCTCGGCACGAGGGCTGCCCCATCCGGCCAGGCGAGGAGCCTGCCGGTAATCCAGCGCGTCTCGTTCCTGCAGTTCGACCAGCTCCCGGTCCGCCAATGCCCCCAGCGGCGAGCGGAGCACACCGACGACCGCGATCTTGTCGTGCGGATTCTCCACCACCCGCAGCAGGTTGATCAGATCCACGACTTCCTGCCGCCGGTAGAAATGCTTCTCGCCGTCGGTGACGTAGTGAATATCATGCCGCCGCAGCGCTTCCAGATAGTCCTGCGCCTGTGTGAGCTTCCGGAACAAGAGCGCCACATGGCCCGGCATCAACGGCGTCGTCCGGCCCGAGGCGTCGGTCAGGGTTTCGCGTCCCAGGACATCCTCCTTCAGCCAGCGCGCGAGCTGGTCCGCTTCAATCCGGGTCGCTGCCGCCGACTCGAACTCCTCCTCGTCATCGCCGGCCGTGACGAGACGCAGCTCGACGCCCGGACGCGTGACGCCGCCCCGGCGGTTGGGCCGCACGATGAGCGGGACGTTCGGCGGCTGCACGTTTTCCTGCCGGCGCAGCAGGCGGTCGAAGATGGAGTTGACGACCTCCAGCACCCGGCCATGGCTGCGGAAGTTGGTGGCCAGCTCATACACGACCCCGCCGGATTCCCGGACCTTGCGCACGACCTGCTCGAAGGCTTCGATGTCGGCCCGGCGAAAGGCATAGATGGATTGCTTGGGATCGCCCACGATGAAGAGCTTGCCGGGATCAAGCTCCACCTCCCGCCAGGTGGCCGCGCACTTCCCGGCTCGCTCCGCCACGTAGAGAATGATCTCGTACTGCACCGGATCGGTGTCCTGGAATTCATCCACCAGCATGGCGTGGTAGTCGTGCTTGAGCCGCTCCCGGACTCCCGGATGGTCGCGCAGCAGCGTGCGGGCCCGCGCCAGCAACCCGTCGAAGGAGATCCACCCCTGTTCCAGGAACGTGGCCCGCACCCGCCGGACGAACGGCGACAGGAGACCCAGGAGATCCCGCGTCAGGTCTCGATCCACTTCCAGCACCTGTTTCGCAACCCGAATCAGGCTGCCGGCCTCGGCAAAATCCTCTTCGCTCCACCCCACCGGCCGATCCCCCAGGTCCCGATCGAGGTCCTTGCGCTGCGCCCCGTCCAGCGCGTCGACCGCATCGTGTCCCCGTACCAGCAACAAGTCAAACAGCTCCCTCGCCGCCGCCAGCATGGACTCGATCTTGCGCCGCTTCGGACGGTCATGCGCAGCCAGGAGCGCTCCTGCGCGGTCGCGCTTCGTCACGAACCAGTCGCGCAGGGCCGGAGCCAGCGTGTCCGCCCCGGCTTGCCGGTTCAGCTCCTCGATCGGGATCAACTCGCTGCGCAGGGCATAGGCCGCTTCCCGGATCTGCTCCAATCCCACCTCATTCAGCAGCCGCCGCCAGCGCGTATGGTCGGACCCGTTCGGCCCCAGTTCGCTGTCCAGCCACAGCTCCCATTGGGCGGCAAAATGTTCTTCGAATCGGAGACCGTCGTCGTCCGTCTCAAAGACCGGGTCCACCCCGCTTTCGAGGGGATAGAGCCGCAGCAGGTGCGCGGCGAAGCTGTGCAGTGTGCCGATCTGGGCCTTCTCCAGATCGCCCAGCGCGCTCTTCGCTCTCCTGTCAATCTCGTCCGAGGACAGTCCGTACCGTTCCCGCAAGTCCTCCACTCGGACCGCACCGGGGTCGGTCGTCGCCCGCTCCTGCCCTTCGACAGGCTCAGGGCCCCGAGCACGGTCGAGGGGCTCCATCACGAGCAGCGCCTTGAGCCGCTCGCGCAGCCGGACTTTCATCTCGGTCGCCGCCTTGTTCGTGAACGTGAGCGCCACGATGCGGGTGATCTCGGCGGGGTTGGGCTCTCGCATCAGGAGGTGGACCAGACGATTCACCAGCAGCGTGGTCTTGCCGGTGCCGGCGCCAGCGACCACCACGACGTTGCGGTCGAAGGTGGTTTCAGCCAGACGACGCGCCTCTTCATCCGGTATATTCCCCTCCTGACGCTTCACTCCTTACTCCTTACTCCTCACTTTTCACGTCCGACTCACCTTCTGCTTGCGAAGCTGCCTGAGCCGCCTGGCCGGAGCTGAGCTGTGCGCCCGCCACCAGGTCGGCCCGTGATAGCGGCGGCAGGCAGCGGTAAACTCGCAATGGTCGCAGTAGCCGTCCGGCAGGATGAAATACTGCCCCGCTTCCACTCCTTCCAGGAGCGTTTGCACAGTCTGCTTGAGCTTCTGCCCGGCCTCGGCGTGCCATGAGGACGCTTCGAAGCGCGAGCGGGTGACAACCGATTCCCAGTGAGGCGCAAGAAACACAAACTCCACCCGCTCGGGCAAGGACCGGTCTGAAATTGTCATCAACGCGTAGAGCGGCGGCTGCAAACGAAAGCCTCGAACGGCGGAGAGCACTAAATTTTTGTCGTCATCCTTCATCTTGCTTCCCTGGCGGTACTTGTAATCCACGAGCCGGAATCCGGGCGGCGTCTCCCTGCGATCCACCCGGTCCAGCCGGCCGCGCACTTTGAGCGGCTTCCATTCCGGACGGTCCAGCACGCTCAACGTGCCCTCTGCTTCCACCTCAAACCCGATCGGGTGAAAGCCACTCGCGCGGCAGTCCTCCTGATCCTCTTCCACCACCGCCGTCACCAGCGCCAGGATCGTGTCCTGCGCCAACTGCCAGGTCAGCGCGTAGCCGGTGCCGTGCCCGGACTCGTAGGCGGCAAAGACCTCCCCGGCGGCGCACCTCACATGGTCCTGCACCGACGCGGGCGGCAGCTCGCGCTGGGGCCAGCCGGCGGCAACCAGCCGCTGGTAGCACGACCGCAGCACGGCATGGCAGAGCTCGCCCAGCACCTGCGCTGGAAGCTCGCCCATGGCCGGCTGCCTCACCGGTTCAAGGCGGAGCACCTGCGAGGAAAAATACTGGAACGGACAGCGGGCATACTGCTGCAGCGGGGTCGGCGCCAGGCCCCTCGCAGCGAGCGCCTCCCAACGGCGGTCGAACCGACCCACCAGACCGTCATGAGGGCCGAGTTCGTGTGTCTCCCCTTCCAGCAGCCGCAACGCGTGCATTCCATGGCGAAACAGTAGGGCCTCGCCGCCGGCCGCCTCCAGCAGCGCTGACGGATCCTGGTCCTGGAGAATCAGTCCCAGCGCCAGCTCCTCGCGAGTCAACAGCGGTCTGGCAAACAGCGGCAGGCTCAACCGGTCGGAGAGCCGACGGGGGAGACGGAGCTCCGGCTCCCGCGGCCGGTCCGATCCGACTCGCTGGACCTCATCCAGATAGGCGGAGACGGCCAGCGACCGCCCCTCCGCGTCCGCCCGCTGGTACAGTAGGTACAGCCGTTGCCGGGCCGCCTGTTGCAGGAGCGCGAACAATAGGCGCTCCTCGTCGTAGCCGGCCAGCTTCTCATCAACCTTGTAGCCCAGCGTTGCGTCCAGCACCCGCCGGTGCCGGTCGCGCAGAAACGCGTCCTCGCGGATAAAGCGCGGGAATATTTTCTCGTTCAGCCCCAGCAGGAACAGGGCGCGGAACGGCACGCCTCGCGCGGCCATGGCATCCAGCACCTGTACGCCGTCATGAGGAGAAGGCTCGATCGGCAGCCGGGCCCGCTCCATCGCTTGCGCGAAGGTGCGCGCCCACTCGTCCCAGCTCACCGTTTCGCCGAGACGCTCAAGCTGGCGAAGCTGCGCAAACACACCGCGTACCGCCGCGCCGAGCGCAGTCAGCCGATCCGATCTCTCTTCCTCTTCGCTCGAATCAGCGACGAGGCCCGGGATCGCCAGCGATCTGGCGGCCAGCGCGAGAAAGGCCTCGGTCAGGTCGGCCATACTCCCCTGCGCCGGCAAGGCCCGGCAGTCCCGGATCAACTGCGAGACCAGGCGCCAGAGCAGGCGCAGTTGCGTCACTTCAATCCTTACCCGCCCTGCCCCTTCTTCGATCCGCTCGTCGTCCGGTTCCATCTCTTGCCCTTGCCCGAGCCAGATCTCGACCTGCCCGGCAGATGCCAGCCGGCGCCACTCCTCTTCGCCCCGGGTAATGCCGAGCGCGCCCACGGCAAGCTGCCAGAGGTCCGGCCGCGGCTCGATGCCCGCCGTCTCGTTCGGCTCCACGCGATAGAACGGAGACGTGAGCACATCCAGCACCGGTGCCCGGTAGAACCCGGTGATCGACAGCCGGGCCAGTTGCAGGAGCGCCTTGGCGGCCGGCTCCTGCAGGATGGGCGAGGCCGCCGTAGAGAGAAAGGGAATCCGGTGCTGGTCAAAGATTCGTCGCAGCACGGCCAGATACGGCTCCAGAGTCCGGGCGACGACGCCGACCTCATCGAAGCGGTAGTGATTGGTCTCGACCAACGTCAGGATTTCCTTGCAGACCAGCGTCAACTCGTCGTCCGGCCCGACGGCGTTCATGACCCGCACCTGAGGCGGCTCGCCGGGTCGTCGCGTCGAGGTTGACTCAGCCGCCGAGGCGTGGGCGACCGGCTCCGACGCCGGCGTCAGGGCGCCGAGATGTCGCTCGAAAAACCGTCGCGCGAACTCGAATGCCGGTCCGTCCGCGAGCGGGAAGTAGAGGGTGACCGGGGCGCAGGCGGCGACCGACTCAAACAGCGAGAGCTGCACCTGGGTCAGATCATAGAATCCGTAGTAGCAGATCCGCCGGAGGCGGGACAGAAACCGGGAGGAGGACGCCCAGGGAATCACACTCGAGGCCAGATCGTCCGCCGACCCGATGTTGAGCGCCCGGCTGGCTTCACGCGCGGCCGCATAGAGCGTGAACAGCGCCTGGAGCTTGGGGACTTCCTCACGCTCAAACAGGCCCTCAGCGACGCCGCGCAACGCGACCATCGGCTCAACGGTCGCCTCCTTGAGGTCCCGCACCGTCGCCCATAAGGCCGGCCAGGCACCCGGCGGAAGATTCGACAACTCAAGCCCGGCGAGGCCCGGCAGTCCGCGACGGGCGATGCGGCTGAGGAACTGCTCGAAAAACAGGTCCTGCGCCATCTCAAGGCGCAGGTGAGGTTCATCCGCGCCGCGCAAATCGTGCTGCTCGTGAGAGAGATGCAGCGCAAGCTCGTGAAACGTGAGGACGTGCACGTCGAGCAACGCGAGCTGCTCCTCGATGCACAGGAGCCATTTCAGACGGCGACGGAGCGGCTCGGAGGGGACGATGACGGCGAGAGGCGCGAGCGGATCGACGGCTTTGACCTGCCGGACTTCCTCAACCAGGGCGAGTTCTAAGTCTGGGTGGAACGGACCGGTGACGATCCTCAGCATTCGGCGGCAGGTTCAGGTTGAGGCTAAGGTTCAGCGAACACTACTCAACCTCAGCCTTAACCTCAACCTTCTCTCTTACCCCGTTTCCGGTCCCATATTTTCCCCGTTGCAGTCCTGGCACGCCCAGTCACCGTCTACCCAGGACATGGGGTCGCCGCAGAAGGGACAGTCGGGAGGCGGTCCGGTCTGGAGCGGGGTCAACGGAGGCAACTCGTCCTGGAATTCTTCTTCTTCGCTCATTCGAGGCTCCTGCCTGGGTTCCCGCTCCGTGTACGGGCTCGGCTCAGGTCGGGGTCGGCGCAAGCGCTTTTTCGGCGCTCTGGCGGCTGGGCACGCCGATGAAGGTCAGACGGCCATTGATGATCGTCGCGGGGACGGCCCGGATCGAATGCCGCTCGGCCAGCTCCTGTCCGTCCGGCGAATTGATATCCACTTCCCGATAGCTGAAGCTGTACTTCACCCGCAGTTCCTTGAACAGACTCTTGGCCGTGGGACAGGCGCCGCAGGTGGGGGAATAGAGCAAGGTGACGTTCGGCATTCCGAGGCCTCGGACAAGGGTTAGGTTGAGGTCAAGGTTAAGTGGAGTTTCTCCATACAACTCAGCCTCAACCTCAGCCTTAGCCTGCTTCAAAGTCTGGGGCATCTTACCATCGCCCGGAAAGGACTCGCAAGGCCGGCACAAGGCCGAGACAGCCAGGCGCAGTCCCTCAGCCGTTCGCTACTTCGCTACCGTCACCGTTGGTCCGCCGTCCGATCCCGAACCTGCCAACGGAGGGGCGGCATCGGCCTGGTCGGACGGCAACTCGGGTTGCCAGATGTACTCAGGAAAGAGCATCGGTTGGTACCTCGGTGGAAGAGGGATAGGGAAGGTCAGGACTTCATAGGCGCCCGCGATCGTCCGCGCGACGAACATGCCGAGCCCGTCAATCGGCCCTCGGAGTGCGCCGGTCACCCACCCTTCTCTCTGGCCAACCAGATACACTTGTTTGGGCAACTCCATCCATCCCGTGGTGAAGTTCGCTGCGCCGCGGATGAACTTCGTCGCGATCCGTTGTGGAGCAGACGGTTCTTCAGCCAGCGCCAGGCTGGCGCTCCACAGGATCAGGAACACGATAACGCTCCAGGACCCGCGCTTCATGGGGCGAATCATACGCCACCGCCCCAAAAACCGCCAGCTTGCAAGTGGTACGTCGTTCCGATATGGTAGCCTGCGATGCGCGGATCGCTCCTGCGTCAGATCGTTCTCGCCTGCGTGACCGGCATCCTCTATCCTCTCTGCTTTCCCGACTTCGACCTGGGTTGGCTGGCCTGGGTCGTCTTGCTCCCGGTCCATCTTGCCCTCGATGGGGCCGCCCCTCGCCGCGCCTTCTGGCTCGGCTGGCTGACCGGCCTGATTGCCTTCGCCGGCACCATGTACTGGGTCGTCACGGCCATGCATCTGTACGGCAAGCTGCCCACGGCCCTGAGCTATACGGCCATGCTGCTGCTCACGGCGTACCTCGGCTTGTATGTGGCGATCTATGCCGCCAGCGTCAGCTGGCTCAGGAAGACCGCCTTCGCGTTCACCGGGGCTCCGTTTATCTGGGTCGCGCTGGAGTGGCTTCGCACCTACCTGTTCTCAGGTCTGCCCTGGGCCCTCCTGGGCTATTCTCAGTATCAGTGGCTGTCGGTGATCCAGATCGCGGATCACACGGGCGTGTACGGCGTGTCGTTCCTCGTGGTGCTCGTCAACGCGGCCCTGGCTGAGTTGGCCCTCTGGACGCTGGAGCGACGCCGCGGGCAGACTCCCGGGACCTTTCCCCGCCTGTCCCCGGCCGCGGCCGTGCTGGGGATGGCCATCGCGTTGCTGTATGGGCTCTGGGATCTGGGACACCCGCCGCAAGTGGGTGAAGGGACCCGTTCGATCAGCATCGGCCTGGTGCAGGCCAACATTGACCAGGCTCAGAAATGGGACGTGGCCTACCGCCGCGCCACCCTCGACCGCTACGCGAGGCTGACTGCCCGGGCTGCCGACGGGACCGACCTCATCATCTGGCCCGAGGCGGCTACGCCGTTCCTGTTTGAGCAGGAGCCGGAGTACCGGGGTGAAGTCACCGCGCTGGTGCGGAAGCACGGCGTACCGCTCCTCTTCGGAAGCCCCGCTCTGCGATACTATCCGAACGGCCGTCCATACTTACTCAACAGCGCCTATCTCCTCTCGCCGGACAGCCGGATCCTTGGCCGCTACGACAAGCGCCACCTCGTTCCCTTCGGCGAATACATCCCAGCCAGGACAATCCTGTTCTTCCTGGACAAGCTCGTGGAAGGGATCGGTGACTTTGAACCAGGGACCGTTCCCACCATTCTGGAGGTGCCGCTGAAATCTCGAGATGCCTCAGGGGGACTGCCGGCCAGATTCGGCGTGGTGATCTGCTATGAAGTGATCTTCCCCGATGTGGTGCGTGAGTTCGCGAAGCGCGGGGCCGAGTTCATGGTGACGATCACGAATGACGCGTGGTACGGTGTCTCCTCGGCGCCTTATCAGCATTTCGGCATGGTGGTGCTGCGAGCGGTAGAGAACCGGGTCGCCTTCGCCCGCGCCGCCAACACCGGCATCTCGGGGTTCATCGATCCCCAGGGAAGGATTCTGGTCGCGACGACTATCTTCAGCGAACAGGCCATCACCGGCCAAATCCCGCTCGGCAGAACCCGCACGTTCTACACACGGTATGGCGATGTGTTCGCATACACCTGTGCTATAATCACCGGACTTTTGCTCCTCGCCGCGCAACTGAGGCTTGGCCGGAGCGAATGGCGATAGGGAATCGGTAAGCCTCTAGCCTCGAATCCTTCTGGAGATCGGCATGCTCGACGAATTACGTGGGCGGGTCAAAGCAATGGGCGAACAAGTCAGCGAACTCAGGGGGCATCTTTGACCTCCCCCGCCTGACCTCCGAACTCCAGAACCTGGAGCGTGAGACCGCGCACCCGGATTTCTGGAAAGACCCCCGAGCCGCCGCCCGCGTGAGCCGGAAGAAAGCCGCCCTCGAGCGTGAACTCCGTCGCTGGACCGAGATCGAGCGCCAGCACGCTGACCTGCACGCCATGGTCGAGCTGGCCGAGGAAAGCGGTGACGCCGGCCTGGAGCGTGAGCTCACCGCCGAACTCGAACGGTTCGAGGCCTCAGTCCACCAGCTTCGGGTTGAGTTGTTGTTGTCGGGCGAGCGCGACGGCAGCAACGCGATCCTTGCCATCCATCCGGGCGCCGGAGGGACCGAGTCACAGGACTGGGCCCAGATGCTGTTGCGGATGTACGTCCGGTGGGCGGAGCGGAAGGGGTACACGGTCGAGACGCTGGACCTCCAACCAGGCGACGAGGCCGGAATCAAGAGCGCCACCCTGGCGATCGCGGGCCCGTACGGCTACGGTTATCTCAAGGCCGAGGCCGGCGTGCACCGGCTGGTCCGCATCTCCCCGTTTGACGCGAACAAACGCCGGCACACTTCGTTCGCATCGGTCTTCGTGTACCCCGAGATCGAGGAGGACGTGGACGTCGTGATCGATGACAACGACCTCAAGATCGACACCTTCCGGTCCGGCGGCGCCGGCGGCCAGAACGTGAATAAGGTGGAAACCGCCGTCCGCATCACGCACATCCCGACCGGCATTGTGGTCCAGTGTCAGAATGAGCGCTCGCAGCTCAAGAACAAGTCCGGCGCCATGAAGGTGCTCAAGGCGCGCCTCTACGAACTGGAAACGAAAAAGAAGGAGGCCGCAATGGAAGCCTTCGTCGGGGAGAAAAAAGAAATCGGCTTTGGGAGCCAGATCCGTTCCTATGTGTTCCAACCGTATCAGATGGTGAAGGACCACCGGACGAACATTGAGGTGGGGAACGTCGAGAAGGTCATGGACGGCGGCCTGGACGAGTTCATCGAAGCGTATTTGAAGCAGCAAATAGCCAGTAGCAAATAGCTTGTAGCCACGAGCTACGAACTTCTGGGTGTTCGCTATTCGCTATTAGCTGCCAGCTGTTAGCTTATGGACGAAGCAAACGACCAACGCCAGCAACGCATCAAGAAGCTGGAGGAGCTACGCAGCCTGGGCGTGAACCCCTTCGGCACCCATTTCGAAGTTACGGACCGTGCAGGCCAGCTCATCCAGCTACACGGGAAAAAGACCAAGGAGGAGCTCGAACGGGCCGGCCTCCGTTGCAGGATCGCCGGACGTATCGTGGCGTTGCGGCGATTCGGCAAAGCGGCGTTCGCCCTGCTCCAGGACGGAGCGGATCGTGTCCAGGTGTACCTAAAGAAGGACACGCTGGGCGAGCATGCGTATCGGATCTGCGTGGCCCTTGATGTAGGCGACTGGATCGGCGTCAGCGGCCTCCTGTTCCGCACCAAGACGGATGAATTCACCGTCGACGCAAGGGAGCTGACCTTCCTGAGCAAGGCGCTCCGCCCCTTGCCGGAGAAGTGGCACGGGCTGACGGACGTCGAGACGCGTTACCGCCAACGGTACGTGGACCTCATCGCCAACCCGGCCATCCATGAGATCTTCGTCACCCGCAGCCGCATCATCGGCAGTATGCGCACCTTTTTGATCGAGAAGGGATTCCTGGAAGTGGAGACGCCGATGATGCAGTCGATCCCCGGCGGCGCCACGGCACGGCCCTTCGTCACCCACCACAACGCGCTCGGGATGGATTTATACCTGCGAGTGGCCCCAGAGCTGTATCTCAAGCGGCTGATCGTCGGCGGGCTCCCCCGCGTCTTCGAGATCAACCGGAACTTTCGGAACGAAGGAATCTCGACGATCCACAACCCGGAATTCACGATGCTGGAGTTTTACGTCGCCTACGCCGACTACACCGATCTGATGACATTCACGGAAGAACTCTTCACCCGCCTCGCCCAGGACGTGCTCGGCGCCACGACGTTCGCATACCAGGGCATGCAGATCAACCTGACCAGGCCGTGGCGGCGCTTGCCGTGGCTCCAAGCAATTCGGGAAGTCGGCATGCAGGAGAATGCCAATCCCACCGCCTTGCTCTCGCTCCTAGCACAGTATACCAAGGCAGGGAAGAAGGACGCGAAGCTGGTAGCCGAGCTCGATGAGACCTTTCAAAAAATCGTCGAACCCAAACTGATCCAGCCGACCTTCATTACGGACTACCCGACCGAGCTGTCCCCTCTCGCACGCCGGAAGGATGCTGACCCTTCGCTGACCGACCGGTTCGAACTCTACGTCGCCGGACGGGAGATCGCCAACGCGTTCTCCGAGTTGAATGACCCCCTCGACCAGCGCCAGCGGTTCGAGGCGCAGGTCGCCCGGCGGCAAGCGGGCGACGAGGAGGCCCACGCCCTGGACGAGGATTTTCTGCGCGCGCTCGAGTACGGCATGCCGCCGACCGCCGGAGAGGGCATCGGAATCGATCGGGTCGTCATGCTCTTTACCAACCAGGCTTCTATCCGAGACGTGATCCTTTTTCCCCAACTCCGCCCCGAGAAATAATGCTACAGCTGCCCTACGAGATCTTCGTCGGTTTACGCTATCTGCGCGCGAAACGCCGTCAGCGCACCATTTCCCTCAATACCTTCGTCTCGGTGGCGGGGATCACCCTGGGGGTGGCCGCGCTGATCGGCACGCTGGGGATCATGACCGGGTTCAAGGAAGATCTTCAGGCGAAAATCCTGGGCACCACCTCCCATATCGTCGTCCAAGACCGCACACGCGAGAACATGGCGAACTACGACGCCCTGGTGACCCGCGTGCAGCAAGTCCCCCATGTCCTGGCGGCCACCCCATTCGTGTTTCGACAAGTGTTGCTCACCTCCCAGTCCGCGGTCCAGGGCATCGTGCTGCGCGGCATCGACCCGCAGAGAGAAGTGCGCGTCACCGACCTGGCCAAGAACATCAAGTCCGGACGTCTCGCCGACCTTGAGGCCCCCGAGCGCGTCGCCGCCAGCGGAACTTCCGCCGCCGAGCCCACCGTGGGCACGTCCGACCCTACCCGCCCCGGGATCATTCTCGGCAAGGAACTTTCCATGCGCCTCGGGGCCTTCGTCGGCGACACCATCAACGTCGTCTCACCTGTCGGCCCGATGAGCGCAATCGGGATGACGCCGAAGATCCGGGTGTTTAGCGTCGTGGGGGTCTTCGAATCGGGCATGTACGAATACGACTCCTCGCTGGCCTACATCGCGCTGGGCGAGGCCCAGAAATTCTTCAACATGGGGGACACGGCCACCGGCATCGAGGTGAAAGTGGACGACATCTTCCTGGCAGCCGACATCGCGCGCGCCATCGAGCAGGCGCTGGGCTTTCCCTACTGGGCCAGGGACTGGATGCAGCTCAACCGGAACCTGTTTTCCGCCTTGAAGCTGGAAAAAGTGATGATGTTTCTGCTGTTGGTCCTCATCACGCTCGTCGCGTCCTTCAACATCGTGAGCACGTTGACCATGATCGTGAGCGAGAAACAGCGCGAAATCGCCATCCTCAAAGCCATGGGCTCGACACGCAAGGCCATCATGCGAATCTTCATGCTGAACGGGCTGATTATCGGGCTCACCGGCACCGTCATCGGGATTCCGTTGGGCTATGCGTTTTTATGGCTGATCCAGACCTACTGGACGTTCGATCCGACCGTGTACTATATCTCGCATGTCCCGGTCCACGTGCAGGCGTTGGACGTGATCCTGGTCTCGTTCTCCGCCATCCTGATCAGCTTCTCCGCCACCCTGTATCCATCCTGGCAAGCCGCCAAGCTGGATCCAGCCGCCGCGCTCCGCTATGAATGACGGGGAACACGTACGATCTGGTGATTCGGTGATTGTGAGATTGTCTGATTCCGGGATTGAAAGAAGGGACGATCCGACAAGTCACCGGATCGCCGGATCACCACGTCGTCAATCTGGGATCGGTGCCCAGTGATGCAAGAGGAGAAGCCCCTGGTCCAGGTCCTCGATGTCACTAAGTTCTTTCCTATGGGTGAGCAAACGGTGGCGGCCGTTCGAGGCATCCGCTTCGACATCGGGCGCGGAGAGATGCTCGCCATCGTCGGAGCCTCCGGCGCCGGGAAAAGCACCCTGCTCCACATTCTGGGCACGCTGGACCGGCCGACCAGCGGGACGGTGCTCTTTGAAGGACAGGACCTCTTCCGCCTGTCGGATCACGAGCAGGCGGAGTTCCGCAACCGGCGGATCGGGTTTGTCTTCCAGTTCCACCACCTGCTCCCCGAGTTCACCGCGCTCGAGAACACCTGCTTGCCGGCGTTGATCCAAAACCGGGCGGCGGCGCAGGCGCGCGCCGAGGCCGGCGCGCTGCTGGGCGACGTGGGCCTGTCCCAGCGGCTCCATCACAAACCAGGAGAGCTGTCCGGCGGAGAGCAGCAACGGGTGGCAGTGGCCCGCGCGCTGATGCAGGGGCCGGACCTCGTCCTGGCGGACGAGCCGACCGGCAATCTGGACACACAGACCGGAGAAGCGCTGTTCGCCCTGTTGAAAAAGTTGAACCGCGACCGCCGCGTTACTTTCGTCATCGTTACGCACAACGAAAAGCTCTCGGCCCAGGCCGACCGCCTCATTCACATGGAGGACGGCAGAATCACCCAAGTTTGACGCATTCACCCTGCCGACCCCGGAGCGCCGTGTCCCTGACGCCGCGGGGTTTTCACGCGCAAATCCTCTCGGGCAGAATTCGGTTTCTCCTTGACTGTATTCGACTGTCTGCTACCTTCGAAACGAGGCGCGGACTGTTTTCGTGCGCGCGAAAGAAGGGCCATGCAGAAGAGAGCACACGTCTCAGAAAGAGCGGCCGTCGGGCTGGTCCTCGGAACGATCCTCTTCACTGCAGGCACCGTCTCGGCTGTAGAGTTCGCCATTGTCGGCCCGCGCGCGGTGGGCATGGGGGGCGCCGGAGTCGCGGTCACCACGGACGCCCTCGCCACCTACTGGAATCCGGCCGGCCTGGCCATGCAGCAATCCGTGGACATTCGGCTGCAGGCCAGCGCCCAGTTGGTGGACCGGGGCGACGTCAAGGATACGCTCGACGACATCAATAGCATCGACCTAACCAACCCAGCCAATCAAGCCAGGCTGCAGGGCCTCTTGAACACGCTCAATAGCGGGACGGTCTCGGCAGTCGGTGCTGCCGGGCTCTATTGGAAGGGCTACTTCGGCGATCAAGCGTTCGGCTTTAACATTTCGGATGTCGCGACCGGCGGGGAATTCGCCCCGACACCACTCACGGCCACTTGCATCCCCTCTCCATGCACTGTCACCGGCCAACTCGCGGTGCGAGGGCTTGAGGCGCGGCAGGCCGTATTCTCCTACGCTTATGCCTTCGCGGAGCGTACCGTCGCAATCGGAGCCACTGCGAAAATCATTCAGGGTGCCGCCTATAACGCGTCGGTAAGCGTCTTCCAATCGAACGGCGATATCAGCTTCAGAGAAGACCTCGGCAAGCCTGAGATTTCCACCGCGATCGGCATTGATGTGGGCGCGATCTATCGTCCGGCCTCCTGGCTTCGGTTCGGCGTCGTGGGGAAAGACCTGAATCAGCCAACCTTCGATGCGCCAGGCGGCCAGGAGTTCAAGCTGGTCCCGCAGGTCAGGGGTGGCGTCGCGGTCAACCCCTACGAATCTCTCACCATTGCTTTCGACGGAGACATCACGTCGAACAAGACCCTCGTCCCGGGCATCAAGAGCCGCGTGCTGAGCCTTGGAGCAGAACAGACGCTTCCGGCGGAATTCATTTCCTTGCGAGTCGGGGCGCTCAAAAACGTCGAGGACGCCAAATCCATCATCACTCCCACGGCAGGGTTCGGACTTCGATTTTTTGCCCTGCGCATGGACTTCGGCGGCGGGTACGATTTCCAAATGGGCCAGGCGCTCGCATCGTTGTCGGTTTCCATGACTTTCTAAATTCACTGAGCCATCACACCAATCCAGAGGAGAGTTATGAAACACATGAGGCGTTCGTCGCTTGTATGGATGGCGCTCGGAGGCGCGCTTCTGGCCGGATGCGGGGGGTTGCAGGACATGTGGGAAGGACCAGGAGCTGAGTCGTTTCGGCCTAGCTCAATTGCCGTCTTGCCGCCGATTGAGGGAGCTTTTGAAGGATCGCGTGAGCCGGCTCAGGAAGGCGTGACGAATGCGCTGAAGAACTCCACCCGCTACACGCAGGTCCTTAGACCGGATGAGGTCAATGGCCTCCTGGCGGCTTCAAATGAGACCCGCGAGGCTTTGACCAGCTATCTTGCGGGCCTCGAGACATCCGGTGTGTCAGATAAAGGAGCTGCCGCAAAGCTCGCTCAGGCCTTGAAAGCAGATGCGCTGATGGTGGTAAAAGTCAATTCGTGGGAATACACGCGCTCGGAAGGAGACAAGGTGGCGAAGGTGGGGCTCAGTCTTCGACTGATTGATCCAAAGCAGGGGAGCATTATCTGGAAGGCCAAGCACACGAACACGACAAGCTACATGTTCTTCAAGCCGAGCCTGAAGGATCTTGCCGCTGACCTCTCTGCATACATGATCAAGCACATTCCATGACCGTGTCCCTGCGGCATCACGCGGGATGCACACGGAGATAGACCTTGCTGTCGATGAAGATCTGTAAGAGATCCGCGTCCACCTTTCCCTGTTGCACCTCATCCTCGAGGATCGCGAGGGCCTTGACGGTGGGGACCGCCGCCTTGTACG
>MNDM01000002.1 GCA_001914955.1 Nitrospirae bacterium 13_2_20CM_2_62_8
GCGAACGCGGAGTCTCCCACGTAGGGCTGGTGCTTGTTGGGCACCAGGTTCGCGATCTCGGCCACGAAGTTCGAGACTTCCCGCAAGTGCGCCAGGCGGCGGTTGCCCAAACTCGGGCGCTTCATTTTCAGCTCGAGGTCCGGCAGGATCGAGCACAGGTTCGCGTTGCCGCACCGTTCGCCGATGCCGTTGATCGTGCCCTGAACCTGCACGATCCCGGCCTCGATGGCAACCAGCGAGTTGGCCACCGCCATCTCCGTGTCATTGTGGGCGTGGATGCCGAGGGGAACCGGGCACTCCCGCTTCACCACGGTGCAGATGTCCCGGATCTCCCATGGCATCGTCCCCCCGTTCGTATCGCAGAGAATCACGCGTTCGGCCCCCGCCTCGATCGCCGCCCGCAGCGTCTGCAGCGCATAGTCGGGGTCCGTTTTATAGCCGTCGAAGAAATGCTCCGCGTCATAAAAGACGCGCCGGCCCCGGGAGCGCAGGTGCGCGATCGAGTCACCGATGAGCTCGAGGTTCTTGGCCAATGAAATCCCCAGCGCCTCGGTGACGTGCAGCTTCCAGCTTTTTCCGAACAGCGTGATCGTGTCGGTCTCGGCTGCGAGGAGGGCCCGGATGTTCGGGTCCTTCTGGACCGGGTTGTCGGCCTTCCGCGTCGAGCCGAAGGCCACCACGGCCGCGTGCTTGAGCGGGACGGTCTTGATGATGCGGAAGAACTCGATGTCCTTGGGATTGGCGCCCGGCCATCCGCCTTCGATGTAGTGCACGCCGAGCTCGTCCAGTTTCTTGGCGACGAGGACCTTGTCGTCCGCCGAAAAACTGACATCCTCGGCCTGCGCGCCATCCCGCAAGGTGGTATCGTAGATCTCCAGCGGCGCCGCGCCGAGCTGGCGAGGGGTGACGTCCTGCCCGGCGCCACCGGCCCCCTGCCGCTTGCCGTGCTTCTGGCTCATGACGCCGCCCGGTCCAAGCCGAACGCCGCGTGCAGCGCGCGCACGGCGAGCTCGAGATATTTTTCGTCGATCACGCACGAGATCTTGATTTCGGACGTGCTGATCATCATGATGTTGACGCCTTCCCGGGACAGCACCTCGAACATCCGGGCCGCTACTCCGGAGTGCAACCGCATCCCGACTCCGACCAGGGACACCTTCGCGATGGCCTCCGTGACGGCGACCGACTTCGCGTCGATCTCCTTTGCCACGCGCTGGACCAGGCTCACCGCTTTGGGCAGGTCCGCCCGCGGCACGGTGAAGGAAATATCGGTGAGCGAGGCCTGGCTCACGTTCTGAATGATCATGTCGACGACGATGTTCACCTCGGCCACCGGTCCGAAAATACGCGCCGCGATCCCGGGCCGGTCCGGAACCCCGACGATGGTGATTTTGGCCTGGTTTCGATCGCCGGTCACGGCCGACACCGCAACCCGCTCCATGTCCGCGTCTTCTTTCGTCACGAGTGTTCCCTGCCCTTCCTTAAAACTGGATTTCACTTCCACCGGCACGCCGTGCCGGGCGGCAAATTCCACCGACCGGGTTTGCAGCACCTTGGCCCCCAGGCTCGCCAGCTCGAGCATTTCCTCATAGGAGACCTTGTCCAGGCGCCTGGCCGATGGGACGATGTTCGGATCAGCTGTGTAGACTCCATCCACGTCCGTACAGATGATGCACCGGTCAGCCTTCAGCGCGGCCGCGAGCGCGACGGCCGTCAAATCCGAGCCGCCCCGCCCCAGCGTGGTCACATCGGAGCGCTCATTGATGCCCTGAAAGCCGGCCACGATCGGCACGATGCCCTCGGCCAAGGCCTCCCTGATCCGCTCCGCCGTGACCCGCGCGATTCGCGCCTTGGTGTGCCGGCTGTCGGTGATGATGCCGACTTGCCGACCCGTGTAGGATCGCGCGTTGATCCCGCGCCCTCGCAGGTCCATGGCCAGCAGCGCGATCGTGACCCGCTCGCCGGTCGACAGCAGCATGTCCATTTCGCGCTCATCGGGAGAGGGAGTGACGTCGTGCGCCAGCCTCATGAGCCGATCTGTCTCGCCGCTCATCGCGGAGAGCACCACGACCAGGTCGTGACCGGCCCGCCGAGCGTCCGCGACCTGCTCCGCCACGCGATGAATCCGCTCGACGCTCCCGACGGAGGTACCGCCGTACTTCTGGACGATCAAGGCCATGCGCTCAACACCAGGTTCAGGTTGAGGTTAAGGCTGAGCAAGAGCTTGGTCTTTTACTGACATCCCCCTCAACCTCAACCTTAGCCTCAACCTGCTCCTTGAGATAGAAGTCGGCTCATCAGCCTGGTCGCGTCTCGGACCCTGACCTGGGTCGCTTTGACATCAGCCTCCTTGGAGCCTCGACGGGGCGCCTTCTCGGTCTGGACCGGTCCCTCAAAGAGGATGTACCGCGCCGGAGTCGCAACGTGCGGCTGGCTTCCGGCGGCCGCGTGATAGTCACAGATCAAGAGAAGCCGGTGCGGACCCAGCTTCGGCAGTCCCTCGAGGATCGTTCCGACCATCTTCTGGTCGAACTCCTCGACGAACCTGAGCTTGGCTTTCTGGTCGTCACTCAGCCTCACATCGGCCGGCATCTCGGCGTGCACGTACACGAGGTCCTTCTTGCCGAGCTCGCGCAGGGCCGCTTCGGCCAGACTGAGGAAATCCGGTCCGCCGGCCTCGGCCACAGCGGCGGGGGCAACCGCCTCCAATCCCGCGCAGATCCCGACTCCCCTGGGAAGATCCGTCGCGGACAGGACTGCGCCCGTGATCTGGTACTGATCAGTCAGGCTGGGCAATCTGAGCGCCCGGCCCGGTCCCCACAGCCAGAGACAGTTCGCCGGCTTCCGACCCGCATCCCGCCGCTGTTGGTTCACGGGATGATCGCGGAGAATGACCAGCGAGGCCTCCATCACCTGTCGCAAGATCTCGGCGCCATCGCCGGTCGGGAGGAACTCACCGATCGACTTTCCCACCACGTCCTGCGGGTCGAAGCAGGTGGCCCGCGATTTGCCGCCCACCCAGACCATCAGATGGCGGGGTCCTTTGCCCGGATAAAACTGGATGGCCTCCGAACCGAGCTGTTCGTTGACCGCATCGATCAGCTCACGCGCCTCGTCGTCCTCGATTCCCCCCGCGGCGGCGTCTTCCATCGTCACCTGCGGCCCGAGTTTCTTCACGTCTTCGCGCGCGGAGGCGCGACCACGGGGAGCGCTCACCCCGAGCGTGACCATTCTGCACCGGAAGGCGATATCGTGCTCCCCCAACGCGACTCCCAGACCGGCGGCTTCAAACGGAGCCGGGCCGGAATGGTATTTCTTCGGGCCGTACCCCAGAATCGCCAGTGGCGTCACCTCGCTGCCCGGAGGGTGACCCTCGGCCACCACCGTCGCCAACCCAACCTCCCCGTGGCGGGCAAGAAAGTCCATGTTTGGAGTGGCCGCGGCCTGAGGCGGTTTCTTTCCACCCAGGTCCCGATTGGGCACATCCGCCATGCCCTCCCCCTGCAGAATCACGTACTTCATCCGCGCGTCCTACGGATCATAACTTCAGCAGGCGAACCACATCGTCGCGGCGGGCCTTGACCGTCACCGGTGGGCGGGAGACCCCGATGGCCGTGTCGGCGTCCTTGAGCCCGTGGCCCGTCAAGGTGCAGACCACCGTGTCGGCATCCCTGAGGGCACCGGCCTTGCTCATCTTGATGACCCCCGCCACCGCCGCCGCAGACGCCGGCTCACAGAACACGCCTTCCTCTGCCGCAACCATCTTGTACGCCTGGAGGATTTCCTCGTCCGTCACCATGTCAATCTTTCCGGCCGACTCTTCCACCGCCAGGAGGGCCGCTTTCCAACTCGCAGGGTTGCCGATCCGGATCGCGGTCGCCACGGTCTGCGGGTCCTCCACCACGTGGCCCAGCACGATCGGCGCGGCCCCGGCCGCCTGGAACCCCATCATTCTCGGCAATCGGGCGATCTGGCCCGCAGCCCGGTACTCCGTATAGCCGCGCCAGTACGCTGTGATGTTGCCGGCATTGCCGACCGGCAGCACGTGCAGGGTCGGGGCGAACCCCAGCTGGTCGCAGACCTCCATGGCTGCGGTCTTCTGTCCCTCGATCCGGAACGGATTGATCGAGTTGACGAGCTCGACCCCGTGTTGCGCGGCGATCTCTTTGACGATCGAGAGAGCCTGGTCGAAGTTCCCTTCGACCTGAATCACGGTCGCTTGGTGCATCATCGCTTGGGACAACTTGCCGAGGGCGATCTTGCCGGCCGGAATGAGGACATAGACCGCCAGCCCGGCACGGGCGCCGTACGCCGCAGCCGACGCCGACGTGTTCCCGGTGGACGCGCAGATCACCGCCCGGGCCTCCGACTCCAGCGCCTTGGAAATGGCCAGCGTCATGCCCCGGTCCTTGAAGGATCCGGTCGGATTGGCGCCTTCAAACTTCAAATACAGCTCAATCCGAGGGTCGATCGTTCGAGCGAGGCGCTTGGCGTGGATGAGCGGGGTGTGCCCTTCTCCCAGCGTCACGACGGGCGTCTTCTCCGTGACCGGAAGGAACTTCCGATACTCCTCGATCACCCCACGCCAGTAGATCATGGGTGAGACACCTGGTCGGATCTTGCATCGGGTACGACGGGGCACATGCGTTACTCGCCATGCCCCTCGACACGGATCAAGGTGGTGGGCTCCGAAATGAAGGCCATCCGATCGATCTCGCGGAGCGAAGCCTGGATATCGCGCTCGGTCGCAGTATGGGTCATGATGACCACCGGTACGGTTTGCCCTTCCTGGCGCCCCTTTTGGAGCACCGAAGAAATGCTGATGCCGTGGCGTCCCAGGACGCCCGAAATTTGCGAGAGGACCCCGGGTCGGTCCTGCACCATGAACCGCATGTAATAGAAGGTCGCGATCTCCTCCATCGGCCGGATGCGGAGGGGGCGACGCTGGTCACTCTGAAACGAGGCGGGCGGCACCCGTCCCGACGTGCCCTTCAAGAGGTTCCGCGCGATGGCGATGACGTCGCTGACCACGGCGCTGCCGGTGGGCATCGCTCCGGCGCCCTGACCATAGAACACGATGTCACTCACCGCGTCTCCGACGAGCTGGATGGCGTTGTACACCCCTTCCACCTGCGCCACCGGCGACGACGACGGGATCATCGTGGGATGGACCCGCGCCTCGATCTCACCGTCCAGGAACTTGGCGATGGCGAGGAGCTTGATCGTGAACCCGAATTCCCTGGCGTAGGTGATGTCCAGCGGGGTGATCTTCGTGATGCCCTCGGTGTAAATTTCCTTGAAGTTGACGGGCGTACCGTACGCCAGGCTCACCATGATCGACAGCTTGTGGGCGGAGTCGATGCCGGCCACATCCAGCGTCGGATCGGCTTCGGCGTAGCCCGCTCGTTGCGCCTCGGCCAGCACCTCCTGAAAGGCGTGTCCCTCCCGGCTCATCCGGCTGAGGATGTAGTTGGAGGTGCCGTTGATGATGCCGTAGATCGAGAGAATCGTATTGGCCGCCAGGCCTTCGGTCAGCGCGCGGATGACGGGGATGCCTCCCCCGACACTGGCCTCGAAACCCAGGTCCACCCGCTGACGGGCGGCGGCCTCGAACAGTTCCTCTCCGTGGACCGCGAGCAACGCTTTGTTGGCGGTTACCACCTGCTTGCCCTTCGCCATCGCGTCCAGGATCACGCGCTTGGCGGCGTCGTAGCCTCCGATCAGCTCGAGCACGATGTCGATCGAGGGATCCTCCAGCACCGCTCTGACGTCGGCGGTGAGCACACCCTGCGGCAGACGCACTCCGCGGTCGGTCGTGATGTCCAGATCCGCCACCCGCACCAACTCCACCGGAACCCCCACGCGCCTTCGGATCAGGGCGCTGTTCTGCGTCAGGATCTTCGCGACCCCGGTCCCGACCGTGCCGAATCCGACCATGCCGACACACACACGAGACTTCATGGAGCCGACCCGCTGAACGTCAACACCTTCTTGATCCCCCGGACAGCCTGTCGAATCCGGTGCTCGTTCTCGACCAGCGCGAACCGCACGTACTCGTCCCCGCCTTCCCCGAAGCCGATCCCGGGCGAGACGGCCACCTTGGCGTCCCGCAGCAGCCACCGTCTCTCTCACGCACTCTTGCGGCCCGTTCAAGGCGATGATGCTGGCGATCTGAACCGGCTGAAAGATGCCGTAGTCCAGGTAACTCTTGATCTTGGCCAGCGCCCCGATCACCTCCCGATTCCCGACGCAGAAGCCGACTCGCCAGCCCGGCATGTTGTAGCTCTTGGAGAGCGTGTAAAACTCCACGCCGATCTCCTTGGCCTCTGGGACTTGCAGGAGGCTCGGCGCGCGGTACCCGTCGAACACGATGTCGGCGTAGGCCAGGTCGTGGAGCACGATGACGTGGTGCTCTTTGGCGAACGCCACCACTTTCTTGAAAAATTCCAGGTCCACCACCGCGGTGGTCGGATTGTGCGGAAAGTTAATGACCAGGATGCGCGGCCGCGGCAACGTCTGGCGATACACGCGCAAGAGATCGTCGAAAAAATCGCTGTCGGGGCGCAGCTCGATGCCGCGCACCTCTCCCCCGGCGATGATCACGCTGTACATGTGAATGGGATAGGTTGGCGTGGGCGTCAACACCACATCGCCCGGACCGATCATGGCCAGCGCCAGATGCGCGATCCCTTCCTTCGAGCCGATCGTCGCGATGGCTTCCGTCTCAGGGTCCAGCTCCACCTCGTAGCGGCGCTTGTACCAGCCCGTGATCGCGTGACGGAGCTTGGTGACGCCCCGCGAGGCGGAATACCGATGATTCTTGCCGATGCGGGCGGCTTCGACCAGCTTGTCCACGATATGGTCCGGCGTCGGCTGATCGGGATTGCCCATGCCGAAATCAATGATGTCCTCGCCCTTATGACGCGCCTCCAGCTTCAGCGCCTGGACCTGCGCAAACACATAAGGAGGAAGCCGATTTATGCGGTAAAACCCCTCCACCATTCCCTCAATGTTCCTGACCGTCTGGCTGGACAGGTTTACAAAGAACCCTACAATGCCCGATGGGCGCGGAGAAAGTGGCCACATTCTAATGCAGCGCGCCAATTCAGTCAATTTTATTCCGGTGTTGGAAGAGTTCTGCGGCATGCGGCACCCCGCGCAGGGGGCCGGTGGGGCGCGTTCCGAGTTTCAACCTTGCTCCCGCCACCCTTTTTTGCAATAATACGCCAACCTTTCGCAAATTCTGGAATAATTAAACAGCAAAGAGCAACCAGCTCATCGCTCGCTGTTCGCTATTCATAAGAGAGGGGCTGTGCCCAGGCTCGGCGTCAACATCGATCATGTGGCGACGCTCCGGCAGGCCAGAAGCGGGAGGGACCCCGATCCGCTGGCCGCCGCCGTGCTGGTTGAGCTGGCGGGCGCCGACGGCCTGGTCGTCCACCTGCGAGAGGACCGCCGCCACATCCAAGACCGCGACCTGGCCCTGCTGCGCGAGATCGTCCAGACCAAGCTCAATCTCGAAATGGCGGCAGAGGAATCGATGGCCAAGATCGCCCTGACTACCAAGCCGCACCTGGTCACCCTGGTGCCGGAGCGCCGCCAGGAGTTGACCACCGAGGGCGGCCTGGAAGTCGCTGGAAGACGGGATCGCATCCAAAGAATCATCGAACTTCTCCACGACGGCGGCATTCCCATCAGCCTGTTCATCGAGCCCGACCTGGACCAGATCAAGGCGGCCCACAAAGTGGCTGCGGACTATGTCGAGCTGCACACCGGCCGTTACGCCAACGCCCGCCGCCAGAAAGAAGAGCAGACCGAGCTGGAAGCCCTGTCCCAGGCTGCCAAGCTGGCCTACAAGCTGGGGATGGGGGTGAGCGCCGGGCACGGGCTGAACTACCGCAACGTGAAACGCCTGACGCAGGTCCCCGAAATCGTGGAATACAACATCGGCCACAGCATCATCGCACGAGCGGTCCTAGTCGGCCTCGAACGGGCGGTGCGAGAGATGAAACAACTCATCAGCTAGCGAGAAGCGAGCAGCCGGCAGCAAATAGCTTCCAATGCCGTGCTGCTCGCTACTCGCTTTTCGTTGTGCGCTCCTTTGCGGCTCACATGAAGATCGTCGGCATCGGTCTGGACCTTGTCCGAATCGCCCGCATCCGCGCCATCACGGAGCGGTGGCAGGAACGTTTTCTTCAGCGGCTCTACACGGACGCGGAACGTCAGTATTGTTTCCGGCTCTCGTCCCCTTACGCATCCCTGGCCGGGCGATTCGCGGTCAAGGAGGCAATCCTGAAAGCGCTGGGCACCGGCTGGTCTGCCGGCGTGCGTTGGTCGGACATCCAGGTGCTCAATGACAGCGCCGGGAGGCCGGTGGCCACCGTGCATGGACGGGTTGGCGCCTTGGTCCGCGAGGCGGGCGTGACCGGGATCCACGTGAGCCTGTCGCATGACGCCGAGTATGCGATCGCCGAGGCCGTCCTGACGAGTGATAGCGACCAGCGAACAGCTAGTAGCAGATAGCCAGTCGGAGGGAGACAATACCTCTGAGCTACCAGCTGTTTGCTACCCTCCGGGAGCTGGCTGCTAGCTGCTCGCTATTAGCTGATTGCTTTTTCTATGAAGATTGTCACCGCCGCCCAGATGCAGGCCCTGGACCGCCGGACCATCACGGAGGCCCGCATCCCCGGCCTCACGCTGATGAGCCGCGCCGGCGCCAGCGTCGTCGCGGCCATGGAGCGGGTCTTCGCGCCGCTGTCCGGCAAAGCGGTGGCGGTGGTCTGTGGTAAAGGGAACAACGGGGGGGACGGGTTCGTCGTCGCGCGTCTCCTGAGACAGAAACGGGCACGAGCCCGGGTCCTGCTCATGAGCCAAGCGTCCGACCTGACCGGTGACGCCAGGACGATGTATCGTCGATTCATGCGCGAGGCAGGCAAGTCCGCCGTCCACGTCTGCCCGGCCCACGATCGAACGCGAACGCTCCTTGAATCAAGCGATCTGATCGTGGATGCCCTGCTGGGGACGGGGCTCTCCGCACCGGTCACCGGGCCATACCGGACGACGATCGAGGCCATCAATGATGCCGGACGCCCGGTGATCGCCGTCGACCTCCCTTCCGGCATTCACGCCGACACCGGGGTGGTGCTGGGGACCGCGGTACGGGCCTTCCTCACGATCACGTTCGGACTCCCCAAGCTCGGCTTGTACGTCGGCGCCGGGATTGATCATGCCGGTGAGGTCCACGTCGCCGACATCGGCATTCCCCCACGGTACGTGGACGCCGTCGACAGCCGGATCACCCTGCTGACGTTGGACTCGGTCCGCCTCCTCCTGCCCAAACGGATTCCGTCCGCGCACAAGGGCACCTATGGACATGTCGGCCTCATCGCCGGGTCGGTCGGCAAGACCGGCGCGGCCGCCCTCGCGGCCAAGGCGGCGCTGCGAGTCGGGGCCGGCCTGGTGACGGTCGCGACACCGGCGAGCGTGAACGACACGCTCGAGGCCAAGTTGCTCGAGGCGATGACCGTCCCGATGCCGGAAACCAACGCGCGAACCCTCGCCCGGTCCGGCTTGGACCGTCTCCTCTCGTTTATGAATGCCCGGAGCGCCGTGGCAGTCGGGCCCGGTCTCAGCACCCACCCGGAAACCGTCGAGCTGATCCAGGCTCTGGTTGTGAGGCTGGAGAAACCGTCCGTGCTGGATGCGGACGCCTTGAACGCGCTAGCCGGATGCACCTCGCTGCTCGCCGAGTGCAAGATTCAGCCGATCCTCACCCCCCACCCGGGCGAAATGGCGCGCCTTGAGGAACAGGCGACCCCTCAATCGATCAATGCCGATCGAATCGGGACCGCGACCCGCTTCGCCCAGCGTTGCGGGGTCGTTCTGCTGCTGAAAGGGGCGCGGACGGTGGTGGCGCATCCGGACGGGCGAGCGTCGATCTGCCCCACTGGGAATCCCGGCATGGCCACGGCCGGAACCGGCGACGTGCTCACCGGCATGATCGTCGGGTTCCTCGCCCAACGCCTGAGCGCATGGGATGCGGCCTGCGCCGGCGCCTACTTCCACGGACTGGCCGGAGACTTGGCGGCGGCTGAGCTGGGGCCGGCGGGCATGACCGCCGGTGATGTCATCGACCGGATTCCCTATGCCCTCGCCCAAGCGGTTCGCCACTAGTCCCCCGCTCCGATCCCGACGCTCTTCCGACCCGGACGCGGTGGCGTCGGGCATACTCGAATGGAGCTACCACTCGCGGTCGGCAGCGGACACCGATCGCCTGGGCCGCCTCGTCGGCCAGTGCTCACAGAGAGGCGCGATCGTGGCCCTGTATGGCGACCTGGGGACCGGAAAGACGGTCTTCGTGCGCGGAGTCGCGTCCGGCCTCGGTGCATCGCCGCGCGCGGTCAGCAGTCCGACCTTTGTCCTGATCCATGAATATCAGGGCCAGTGGCCTCTCGCGCACGTGGACCTGTACCGGCTCCGAAATGCGGCGGAGCTCGAGCATGTCGGCCTCTCGGACTACCTGGACGGCCGCACCGTCGTCGCCATTGAGTGGGCCGAGAAGGCCGGCCCGGAACTGCCGCAAGACCGGCTGGAGATTCACCTGAGCTACGGCGAAGGACTGTCCCGGGACATTCTCCTGAAAGCCACGGGACAGTGCTCGCGCGGCGTGCTGACCTGCGTGAAGCAGCGGGGCGCGCGGTGGCGGGCCGCGGCCATGGCGCCGAAGACGGAGCGCGCACGATGAAGGTCGTCTGGGCGCCCTGGCGCATGGCGTACATCAAGCAGGCCCGCAAGCCGGCCAGGTGCATTTTCTGCTCGAAGGCTCGGGAGCGACGCGATGCGGCCAACCTGCTCCTGCACCGGGGACGTCACGGGTTCGTCATGATGAACCTCTTTCCGTACAATAGCGGCCACCTGATGGTGGCGCCCTATGCGCACGTCAACAGCCCGGAGTCGTTGTCCGCCGATGCGGCGCTCGACCTGATCCGGCTGACGAATCTCTCCCTCCGGGCGCTGCGCGCCGCCATCCGGCCGGAAGGGTTCAACGTCGGGATGAACCTCGGGCGCGTCAGTGGAGCCGGGCTCGACGCGCACGTGCACCTGCATATCGTCCCGCGCTGGAACGGCGACACAAACTTCATGCCGCTGTTCTCCGAGACCCGCGTCATCCCCGAGCATCTCCGTGAGACCTATCGCAAGCTGCGCGCGCGATTCCGGCAGATGCCCACGGAAGGTCGGGACGACTGGAGCGGGGCGGCGACGCGCGAGCCGGCACGCCTGTCGAGGAGCGGCTCGAGACGGCCGCCGAAGCGACATTCGGACCCACGCTCATGATCAGACTCATCCTGGTAGGGATCCTGTTGCTGCTCTCGCTTCTCTTCTTCCTCCAGAATCAGGAGCAGGAGGTGACGTTCCGGTACTTCTCGTTGTTCCACTTCGGGATGCAGGAAGCCTCCACGCCGATTTACAAACCGATCCTCAGCGCCTTCGCCCTGGGCCTCCTCGTGGCCTCCATCCTGTTGTTTCCGGCCTGGGTTCGTGGGCGGATCGACCTGAGGCGCAAGACGAAAGCGTTGCAGGAGACGGAGGCCGATCTGGACCGCCTGCGCAACGCCATGGAAAAGCCGCCCAGACCGCCGCAAAGCCCACGGGCTCAGGAGATCACAGAGGAAATCGTGGATGAATAATGACGATCTCACCCCCCTGATGCGCCAGTATCGGGAGATCAAGCACGACTACCAGGACGCGATCCTGTTTTTCCGGGTCGGCGATTTCTACGAAATGTTCTATGAGGACGCGGCGGAGGCCTCCCGGCTTCTGGCCATCGCCTTGACCTCCCGCGACAAGGCCCGCGCGGATCCCGTTCCGCTCTGCGGGGTCCCGTACCACGCGGCGACCGGCTACATCGCCAAGCTGCTCAAGGCCGGGCGGACGGTCGCCCTGTGTGAACAGGTGGAAGACCCGAAACTGGCCAAGGGGCTGGTCCGCCGCGAGGTGGTCCGTCTGTACACACCCGGCACTCTCATTGACCCCGAGCTGCTGCCTGCCATCGAGTCGAATTTTCTTGGGGCGGTGGCCGTCGCGTCCCCTCCTTCGCCCTCATCGTCACGGCACGACCCTGTGCCGCTTCTCGGGCTGGCTGCGCTGGACCTCTCCACCGGCGAGTTCTGGATCATGGAGTTTCATGGAGAACGGGCTCAGACCGATCTTCAGGATGAACTGTCACGTCTGGAGCCGCGGGAACTCCTGTACCCGAACAAGCTGCCGGCGCAGATCCAGACTCTGCTCACCCGGCTCAGAGGCCCACGCCTCTGTCCTCAGGATCCGGCCTTCTTCGACTTGCCGGGCGCAGAGCGCGCGCTGCGAGAGCAGTTCGGAGTCGGCTCCCTGGACGGGTTCGGGTGCCGCGGCCTGACCCTCGGCATCGAGGCGGCCGGGGCGGCGGTGCGGTATCTCCGAGAGACTCAGCCCAGCGCCGGTCTCGGCCATTTGCACCGCCTCCGGGTCCGCCACTCTGACCGTGAGATGCACCTGGACAGTGCCACCATCCGAAACCTGGAACTGACCAGGCCGTTGGCCGGCGACCACACCGGTCAGAAGGACGCCACCCTCCTGTCGGTCCTGGATCGGACCGTCACCGTAATGGGGAGCCGTCTGCTGCGAGAGTGGATCCTCCGGCCCCTCGTGACGCTCGGGCCCATCCGAGCCCGTCTCGAGGCGGTGGGGGAGTTCGTGGCGCATCTCCAGGCCCGGGCCGGCCTCCGCACTGCGCTCAGAACGGTCCAGGATATCGTGCGGCTCGGCAGCAGGATCTCGTTAGGAGCCGCGAACCCTCGGGAGTTGCTGGCAGTCAAGCAGTCGGTCGCGGCGCTCCCGGAAATCCGGACGCTGCTGACATCCTTCCGCTCCTCGCTGCTCCAGGACCTGACCCGATCCTGGGATGATCTGGCCGATGTGCACGCCTTGATCGAACGCACGATCCTGCCGGATGCTCCCATCTCGACCCGCGAGGGTGGAATCATCCGGGACGGCTTCAACATCCAGTTGGACGAGCTGCGGACAGCCTGCCGGGACGGGAAAGGGTGGATCGCCCGACTGGAGGCCCAGGAACGGGAACGGACCGGCATCGAGTCACTGAAAGTGCGATTCAATCAGGTCTTCGGCTATTACATCGAGGTGACCAAGCCGAACCTGTCGCGTGTTCCCCCTCATTACAGTCGCAAGCAGACTCTCGTCAACGCGGAGCGGTTCACGACCGCCGAGTTGAAAGAGCTCGAAGAGCGGGTGACCGGCGCCGAGCAGAAGCTCCACGCGCTGGAACAGGAGCTCTTCGAGCAAGTCCGCGCCCAACTTGCCCGAGAAACGGCCCGTCTCCAGGCGATGGGGACAACCATTGCCTTGCTGGATGTGCTGGCCGTGCTGGCGGAGACGGCCGCCGTCAACCGTTATGTCCGTCCCGAGGTGGATGAAGGGGGAACGATCCGAATCCGCGAAGGCCGGCACCCGGTGGTGGAACGGCTGGACCTGGCAGGCGGGTTCATTCCCAACGATGTCCTCCTGGACCTCGAGTCCAATCGGCTGTTGTTCATCACGGGCCCGAACATGGCCGGAAAGAGCACGTATCTCAGGCAGGTCGCGCTGATCGTGCTGCTGGCGCAGATGGGCAGTTTCGTGCCGGCGCGGGAGGCCCGCATCGGTCTCGTGGACCGCGTGTTCACGCGCGTGGGGGCCCTCGACAACCTCGCGGGCGGCCAGAGCACGTTCATGGTCGAAATGACCGAGACCGCGCAGATCCTCAACTGTGCGACCAGCCGGAGCCTTATCCTGCTGGACGAGATCGGGCGCGGGACCAGCACCTATGACGGGCTGAGCATCGCCTGGGCGGTGGCGGAGTACATCCAGGACCGGAGGCACTTGGGCGCGCGCACCCTCTTCGCCACGCACTATCACGAGATGACCGAGCTGGCCGAGCTCCGGGAAGGGATCAAAAACTACACGGTTTCGGTCAGAGAGCGAAACGACGAAGTGCTGTTTCTAAGAAAGATCGTCGCGGGGGGAACGGACCGGAGTTATGGTATTCACGTGGCCCGGCTCGCCGGCCTGCCGGGTCCGGTCATCAGCCGGGCCCGCGAGGTCCTGGCCCAGTTAGAACGTCCCTCGGCTCATGTGGCGGAGAATTCCCTACTCAGTCCTCAGCACTCAGTACTCAGCACTCCTTCAGATGACCCCTCACTGCCGCAGCCGCACCCGATTATCGAGGAGGTGCGGCAGATGGATCTCTTCTCGATGACGCCGCTCGAAGCGCTCAACCGGCTGGCTGACCTGCAGCGTCGGCTCCAGAGTCCGATCGAGGAGGACTCGAAGACATAAAAAAGGCGGCGCGCCGACTGGCGCGCCGCCGCTGACCGCAAGGAAACCGCTCAGCTTTCAGTGACCAGCGCCCGTGTCTTCGTTGGCGCTCCACGGCGTGATGCCCGAGACCAACGTTTTCCCGCCCGGGAGCATCACGTCATACTGCATGGGCACCGTATCCTTCCCCTTCGGGGAGGTATTCAGGGTCTTCTTGGCCTCGTAGCAGGCTTTGTCGAACTCATCCTTGCCCTGACAGGCCGCCTCTTTCAATGTTCGGATGCCCCGAGGCTTGGCGGGATCCCCCGCGATCTCCGGCAGCTTTTTCACGGAGGAGATCACCCGGCGGTTTTGCTCCACCTCCTGAGCCGCGAACTCGATCAAGGTGGTCGCCGACGCGGGTGGCACTTCCTTTGCCGCTGCCGGGCCGGCGTGCGGGCGGGCCATCGACTTCAACTGCTCCCAGACCTCCTTATTCGCCGCGTAGAACTTGAGGTTTTTCCCCGGATGAATCTTCTGCCAGTAGTAGCCGCTCTCGGCGTTTCCACCGAACACCGCGATGTTGATCCAGACCGCTTCATCGTACGGATCCAGGATGATCACCCGGCCTTGAAGCGTGGTCGGCTTGCTCATGTCGCCCCACTCGAACCGTTCCTGGAAGGCTTCGATGGCCAGCGCGGTCGAGGTGACACCCACGACCAAGGCCACGGCGGCGGCGAACGCCCAACCTTTCCCATGAAGTCTCATAACTACTCCCTCCTTACAGAAGCTGTTTGAGATAAAAGTCATAAGTCATAAAAAAGAGGCGCGACCGATGCTCGTGCTTAGTCCCCTTTCAGGACCTTGAACCCGGTGATCGTCCGACCATCCAGGGTGACCTCCATGGCCACCAGATCCTGGGACGCTTTGATGATCTGGTCCATGAGCGCCTTGTCCTTCACATACAGCCGCACGGTCTGCGCAGCATGGTACCAGCCTGCATAGGGGTTATTCTTCTCGGTCCCGCCCTGGAAGCCCCACGAGCAGCACACGAACAGCGGGTCCGGAGGCCGCACGTCCAGATCGGACGAGGCCCGTCCACTCGGGGTCCCAGAGGCCGGCTCACCGGTGTTCCAGTATTGAATGCCGAACAGCAGTTCCCGCTCCGGATTGTCCGCCCACTGCGCCCAGACTCGACCTTTCAAGGTCTTGACCGGCTGGCCTTTCATGAGCGGTTCGCCGCCGGCCGGCGCATCGGCTGCCGCTACAAACCCGGCCGTCAGAAAGCCAGCAAGAAACAAGACTGCCACCGCAGCTATGATTACGCCCTTATTCATCCCTCGCACCTCCTTATAAGAATCAAGAAGATCAAGACCGATGTGTCCGTGTCCCCTCAAAAAAGAAGACGGCTCATGGGTTGCGCGATTGGTTTCTTTCGGTGCATCGGTGTTCCGGCGGGAAGTAAGTGCCCAATCCTACTCAATCACCTTCGGGCTTGTCAAGAAAATATTTGGCTCTCCCTCGGGCCATACAAATAAGAGAAACGCCTTTCTTAACAATTGGTTCTGAGCGTTGAGGAGGCGGGGACGAGTCAGTCCATAACTCCACGGAAAGCGCGGGGTGAGACCGGGCCAAGCACCGTGACTGCCAGACAAGTGAGGTCCAACAGCTCGCGGCAGAGTTGGAGGATCTGGCCCTCCGACACCCGATCGATCTCGGCCATCATTTCCTCGAGCGACGTGTACCGCCCCTGATGCAGTTCGTCCTTCGCAAGCTTGCTCATCCGGCTATGCGTGCTCTCCAAACTCAGCATCAAACTGCCCTTCATCTGGTTCCGTGCCCGTTCCAACTCCTGACGGTCCACACCGGCCGTGCGGAGTCGTCGGATCTCCCGGCAGACCAGCTCAACCACCCGCGGGGCTTCCCGCGGACGGGTGGCAGCGTACACCGTCAACGTTCCACCATCGGCGTACGAGGAGAGGTAGGAGTAGATGGAGTACGCCAGCCCCCGCTTTTCCCGGACTTCCTGAAACAGTCGGGAGCTGACGTTCCCACCGAGCATGGCGTTCAGGGTGTGGGCGGCATATCGGTCTTTGTGCCCGAGCGAGACCCCTTTCAGGCCCAGGCAGAGGTGCGCTTGCTCGAGAGGCTTCTGCCGGACCAGCAGCCCTCCGTTCACGACAGGCGGCCATCGACTCAAACCGGGCTGGTCGCTGCGTTGGAACGAGCCGAAGGCGGTCTCCAGCGCCGGAAGCAACTCCTTCGGGTTGAAATTGCCCGCGACGGCCACAACGGTCTGGAGGGGATGGTAGTGCGCATGGACGTAGCGCAAGAGTTGTTCTCTCGTGAAGGCCTGCACCGTCTCCCGGTCCCCCAGGATCGGACGACCGAGCGGGTGTCGCTTCAGCGTCTGCTTCGCGTGCAGCTCTTGGACCAGGTCCTCGGGATCGTCCTGGACCATCCGGATTTCCTCCAGCACGACCTGCTTCTCCTTTTCCACCTCCCGGCTCCCGAAGCGGGAATGATGAAACAGGTCCGCGAGCAACGCCAGCGCCGGCCGCAGGTGTTGATCGAGCACCTTGACGTAGAAGGTCGTCGTCTCGCGGGTCGTAAAAGCGTTCATCTCCCCGCCCAGGGCGTCAATCTCCCGCGAAATCTGGGCGGCCGACCGGGTCCGCGTTCCCTTGAAGAACATATGTTCAAGGAAGTGGGACAGACCGGCTTCTCCAGCGCCTTCATCGCGGGACCCGACGTTCACCCAGATGCCGACGGTCACCGACTTCAGCGTCGGCATCCGCTCGACGACCACCCGCACGCCATTGTCCAGCACGAGCTTCCGGTACATGATCGCCCTCACCCGCCAGGCGGGTACCCGGTGGCCGGTTCCTTCGGCGAGGAAGCCGAAGGCGGCGCCATGGCCTCCTTGCGGCTCAGACGGATCTTGCCCTGCTTGTCGATCTCGAGCACTTTGACCATCACCTGGTCGCCTTCCTTGACTTCGTCTGAGACTGACTTCACGCGATGGTGCGCGAGCTGGGAGATATGCACGAGCCCGTCCGTGCCCGGCAGGATCTCCACGAAGGCGCCGAAGTCCATGATCTTTCGCACGGTGCCCAGATAAATCTTGCCGACCTCGACTTCTTCCGTGAGCCGGTTGATCATCTCGATGGCTTTCTTGGCGGACGCCTCGTCCACCGCGGCGATGGAGATGTCTCCGGTATCTTCCACGTTGATTTTCACGCCGCAGTCCGCAATGATGCTGCGGATCATCTTGCCGCCCGGCCCGATCACATCGCGGATCCTGTCCTGCTTGATCTTCAACATGAAGATGCGCGGCGCGAAGGGCGACAGGTTCGGCCTCGCCCTCGGCAAGGCTTCCGCCATGCGTTCCAGGATATAGAGACGACCCTTCCGGGCCTGGTCCAAGGCCTGCCGCATCAGCTTCGGCGTGATGCCGGCGATCTTGATATCCATCTGCAGCGCCGTGACGCCGTGCTTGGTCCCGGTCACCTTGAAATCCATGTCGCCGAGATGGTCCTCCAGGCCCAGGATATCGGACAGCACCATGACACGCTCGCCTTCCTTGATCAGTCCCATGGCGATGCCGGCCACGGGCTCCTTGATCGGTACGCCGGCGTCCATCAGCGCAAGCGCTCCGCCGCAGACCGTCGCCATGGAGGAGGAGCCGTTCGACTCCAGAATGTCGGACACCAGCCGCAGCGTGTACGGAAAGCTTTCCTTACTGGGAATGACCGGCCGCAGCGCGCGTTCCGCCAGCGCCCCGTGCCCCACTTCGCGCCGGCCGGGGGAGCGGAGCGGCCTCGCCTCGCCGACGCTGAAGGGAGGGAAGTTGTAATGCAGCATGAAGGTCCGGTAGTACTCCCCCTCCAACGCATCGATGCGCTGCTCATCCTCCGTCGTGCCGAGCGTCACGACCGCCAGACTCTGCGTTTCCCCTCGCGTGAAGAGCGCGGAGCCGTGGGTGCGCGGGAGCACGCCCACCTCGCAGGTGACGGTGCGGATGTCGGTCGGCCCGCGGCCGTCCGCCCGTACGCCTCGCTCCAGGATCATGTTCCGGACTTCGGTGTATTCCAGCGAGTGAAACACCAGCTTGATATGGCGGCTGCGGTCGGGATCGTCCGCCTTCAGCTTCTCGATCGCGTCTTCCAGAATCTGGCCCAGCCGTTCCTGGCGGGCCGTCTTGTTGGGAATGAGGATCGCGTCCCGGATCGGACCGGCCACCAGTTGGCGCACCGCGTCGCTTAGGGCGGGGGCGATCTTCTCGGCCACGACCGTTCGCTTGGGCCGTCCGGCCTGCGCCTGCAACTCCAGAATCTTCCCCACGATCTTCTTGATCTCGGCATGGGCGACCTCAATGGCGTCGATCATGACCGATTCCGGCAGCTCGTTCCCGCCTCCCTCCACCATCATGACGGCGTCGCCCGTGCCGGCCACCACCAAATGCAGGTCATTGGCCTCAAGAGTCGCGATGTCCGGATTGACCACGAACTGCCCATTCACGCGGCCGATTCTGATCCCAGCCACCGGCCCCCCGAATGGAATGTCCGACAGCGTCAGCGCGGCCGAGGCGGCCGTGATGCCCACCACATCCGACGACCCGGTCTGATCCGCCGAGAGGACCGAGGCAATCACCTGGGTCTCGTAGTAATAGCCCTCCGGGAAGAGGGGCCGCATGGGACGATCGATCAATCGGCTGGTCAGGACCTCCTTCTCGGAAGGCCGGCCCTCCCGCTTGAAGTATCCGCCGGGAATCTTGCCGGCCGCGTAAGCCTTCTCCTGGTAATCCACGGTGAGCGGAAGAAAATCTATCCCGGGCCTGACTGTCTGGGAGCCCACCGCGGTGGCCAGCACGACGGTGTCCCCGTATGTGGCCAGGACGGCGCCGTCCGCCTGCTTGGCCACTCGCCCGGTTTCCAGCCGGAGGCGCCGGCCAGCCAGGTCCATTTCGATCGCGTGCACCATTTCTTCATTCTCCTCTTAGCTCTGCCGCACAGATGCCTACGGCTTGAGTCCTGAGTAATGAGTGCCGAGTCCGGCCCGATTAGGTCTCTGTCTCTGTCACCAACTCAGCACTCATAACTCAGTACTCATGACTGTAGGAAACCTGTGTCGGCAGCCCCGCCCCGGCTCCCGCGCTTCGGACTTCGGCAGCTCGCCTCGGCTGAGCTCGCCCGTCGAGAGTCTCTGGGTCGAGCGACCGCAGGCAGCCGAGTCGCGCGAGGGCGCTCGCGGGTGGTTGATTACTTACGGATCCCCAACCGCTCCAACACGGCCCGATACCGGCCATCATCGATCCGATGCAGGTAATCGAGCAGTTGTCGGCGTCGGCCGACCAACTGCAGCAAGCCTCTCCTGGAGTGATGATCCTTTCGATGCAGCTTGAAATGCTCCGTCAGGTACGAGATGCGACTGGTGAGAATCGCGATCTGCACTTCGGGAGAACCGGTATCCGTCCCATGCCGTCTGTATTGCTGAACCACCTCGGTCTTGGCTTCTTTCACCAACGCCATCGTGCACTCCTCCATCCCTATCAAAAGGCTGAGGTTGAGGTTAAGGCTGAGAGAAGTCTCCGCACTTCATCTCTTTCCCTAACCTGAACCTGAGCCTCAACCTCAACCTTCCCCTCTTGCTGCGGCTACGCGTCCACCAACACTTTCAGGATTGACACCATGCGTTCAGCGGCACTCACCGACGCCACAGCCCCCTGGTCAACGCCCGCTGCCCCAACCTTCCCGAGCGCCAGCAGGCGCCCATTGGGATCTTTCAGCCGAACCGTCTGCCCGGCCGCAACCCCGGAGATCCCGGCCCTCGCGTCCCACGTCACAGTCCGGCTCGAAACCGGCGCGCCGTGCAGGACCCGACCCGAGGTCGCTTCATCCACGACCAGGGCCGGCAACGCGGCGAGCGCCTCGTCGAGAGGCATCACATCGTCGGCCAATCGCCCGCGCAGGAGCCGCGACCCGATGTCCTCCATCGTGAGCGCCCGCTCGATGGTCAGCGGCCCGACCCGCCTCCGCTCCAATGCCAACAGGTGCCCCCCCACGCCCAGCGCCTCTCCGATATCCGCGCAGAGCGTCCTGACATAGGTGCCCTTGGAGCACACCACGCGCAGGGAGACGTCGCGGCCGTCGATGCCGAGCACCTCGATGTCGTGGATCGTCACCTCCCGCGGTTCCCGCTCGACGGTTCGCCCCGCCCGCGCAACTTTGTAGAGCGGAACTCCTCCCACCTTCACCGCCGAATACATCGGCGGCACCTGCGTGAGCCGTCCACGGAACCGCTCGATGACGGTCCGGATCGCTTCCAGGGTCAGAGCATCCGTGGGGGACCGCGACAAGACCGCCCCGGTGGCGTCCTGCGTGTCGGTCGCTTCCCCCAGGCGCAACACCGCCCGATACTCCTTGTCCCAGTCCACCAGGTACTCGGCGATTCGTGTCCCCCGCCCGATCAGCACCGGCAGGACGCCGGTGGCCGCCGGATCGAGCGTGCCGGCGTGTCCGACTCTGGGGCCCCGGAGGAGGTTCCGTAGCTTGGCCACGACATCGTGCGACGTCCACCCGGCCGCCTTCTTGACGTTGAGGAGGCCGTCTCCGAGGACAGGCCTTGCCGCGACATTCACGCCCGATGTGCTTGCCATACCCGTTGATCCGGCTGAGGGCTCATGGAGAAGAGTCCGGTTGTGATCGGCCCTGAGCCTCAGCCTGCACTTGCTCCAGGAGCGACCGAATACGATCTCCTTGAGGGCCGCTCAAATCTTTCTGAAAGATCAGCTCAGGGGTGTACCTTAAGTGCAGCCGTCGGCCCAGCTCCGCGCGGATGAAGCCGCTCGCCTTTGCGAGCCCCTCAAGGGCATCCGCCTCTGCTTGGCCGTCCTGCAAGGTCGTGACATAGACCCGCGCCAGCCGGAGATCGTTGGTCAGCTCCACGTCCGTGACCGTCACATCGCTCACCCGTGGATCCTTCGTCTTGCGCATGATGATCTCGGCGACCTCCATGCGGATCTGGTCGGCTACTCGCATCGCCCGTTTGGACGTCGCCTTCGTCATACCAAGAAAGCTGGTAGCTCATAGCGAGCAGCGAATAGCCTCGATTCTCCTCGTGCTGTTAGCTGTTAGCTATCAGCTATTAGCTCGTTTCACAGCAGTTCGATGCGGAATTGAACCACTTCGATCGTCGGGACGGACCGGATCAGATTGACGGCCTGGTCCAACACCTGGTTCACGTGCACGCCCTCGTTCGCCACACACGCGATCCCGAGGACCGCCTTCTGCCAGAGCTCGAGATCACCGACCTCCGCGACCGACACATTAAACTTGTCGCGCAGACGGTCTTTGAGGCTCAAGAGGACCTGTCGCTTCGCCTTCAGGGAATGGCCGTCCGGGATGTATAGTTCAACCGTGCAGAGCCCGATAATCATGCCGGCGGCAAACGGGGCAGGCCGAGGTTGAGGTTCAGGTTGAGGCTCGGAGTCGCCGCCCAGCTCTGAGGACCTGCTCCTGAGCCTTAGCCTCAACCTCAACCTTTTTAAAGCTTCGCCGCCACTTTGTCGAACGCGTAGACCTCGAGGACATCGCCCATCTTCAGGTCGCTGAAGTTCTCAACGCCGATTCCGCATTCGTATCCCTGCTGAACGTCCCGCACGTCGTCCTTGAACCGGCGGAGCGAGCTGAGCTTGCCTTCGTAGACGGTCACTTGATCCCGGACCACGCGCACGCCGGCGCTGGCCCTGGAGATGGTCCCGTCGATCACATAGCAGCCTGCAATGGTGCCGACCTTCGCAATCGTGAAGACCTGGCGCACCTCCGCGCGGCCCAGCACGCGCTCCTTCAGCGTCGGCTCCAACAAGCCTTCCATGGCGGCTTTGATGTCGGCGATCGCATCATAAATGATGGTGTAGAGCCGGACGTCAACCCCTTCATGCTCGGCCAGTGCTGCGGCCTTCGGTTCCGGCCGAATATTGAAGCCGATGATAATGGCTTGTGAGGCCGAGGCTAACAGGACGTCGGTTTCCGTGATGCCGCCGACCCCGCTGTGAATGACCCGGAGCTTGACCGCTGCGGTGGAGAGCTTCTCGACGGCCTCCGAGAGCGCCTCAGCCGATCCTTGCACATCCGACTTGATCAACACCGCAAGTTCCTTGACCGCTCCCTCCTTGATGCGCGCATAGAGGTCCTCCAGCGTCACCCGGGCGGACCCCGCCGCGAGTTCGGCACTGCGCTGCTTGCCCAGGCGGTCCTCTGCGATTTCTCGAGCCACAGACTCATCCTTGACCACGACGAACAGATCGCCCGCCGCAGGCACACCGGGCAGGCCAACCACCTCCACCGGCATCGAGGGGGTGGCTTCAGAGACCTTCTGTCCCGTGTCCGTGAGGAGGCCCCGCACCCGGCCGCTGAAGGTCCCCACGACGAACGCATCGCCCACCCGCAGCGTGCCGCTTTGCACGAGCACGGTTGCGACCGGGCCTCGGCCGCGGTCCAGCTTGGCCTCCACGACCGCCCCTTTGGCCGGACGGCGGGAGTCCGTCTTGAGCTCCAGCACTTCAGACTGGAGCAGGATCATCTCCAACAACGATTCGAGGCCCACCTTCTGCTTGGCCGACACCTCCACCACGATGGTCTGGCCTCCCCAGGCCTCCGGAATGAGATTCCGCTCCGCCAGCGCGTGCTTCACCCGATCGGGATTCGCTCCTGCCTTGTCGATCTTGTTGATGGCGACGATGACGGGCACGTTCGCCGCGGCCGCATGGTCGATCGCTTCCACGGTTTGCGGCATGACCCCGTCGTCGGCGGCCACCACCAGCACGACGATGTCGGTGATCTTCGCGCCTCTCGCCCGCATGGCGGTGAAGGCCTCGTGGCCCGGTGTGTCCAGGAAGGTAATCCGTTTGTCATGGACCCGCACGGTGTACGCCCCGATGTGCTGGGTGATGCCGCCTGCTTCCTGTTCGGTGACCTTGGTTTGCCTGATCGCATCCAGCAGCGAGGTTTTCCCGTGATCGACATGTCCCATAATGGTGACCACAGGAGGCCGTGATTCCAGCCGCTCCGCCTCGGTCCACTCGGCGGCTTCTTCCAGCAGCTCCTCTCCCTGTTTTTCCGACAAGACCTCGGCCTTCAGCCCGAGCCCATCCGCGATCAGCAGGGCGACGTCCAAATTCATGGCCTGATTCAAGGTGAGCATCTGGCCCATCTCCAGCAATTTCTTGACGGTGTCCGCGGGCCGCTGGCCGACCAGCTCCGCGAACTCCTTCACCGTCAGTCCGGAGCTGAGCTTGATCACTTTCTTGCGAGGCTTGGTGATTTCGGCCACCGCGGACGGCTGAACGTGGCGGGACCGCTCGTCGCGCCGATGCACGGGAATCGCCCGCAGGTCCTGCCAGCGCGCCATATCCTCCCGAAACTTGACCTCCTCCTCGTCACGCGTTCGGCCGGGCCTCTTGGGTCGTTTGGCTTTGTCCCGAAGCTCTGCGGTCTCTCCCAACGGCGGCTCGAGCACGCCCTTTTTCTTGTCGAGGCGGCGCTCGTCCGTCTCCGCCGCCGGGCCCGGAGCCGCTTGCGCGGCGCCCACCGGCGGCGCTGACGCGACTGCGGGACTGGCCTCGCGTGCCGCACCGGCGCGATCGGCCCGTGGCTGAGCAGGGAGTGCCCCGCTCGCCGGGGCCTCCGGAAGAGGCGCGGCCCCGACCGCGGCAGGTCCCCCAGGGAGAGCCGGAGCAAGGCCGCCTGCCTGGAACGGCGCTCCAAGCGTGTCGACGGCCGGGCCGGTACCCGCAGCCAGCTCGGCTGCCACTTCGTCGTCGCCCTTCTTTCGTTTGAACAGGATCCGCCGTTTATCCACTTTCGGCGGCTCTTCGATGACGACCGGAGGCGATTTCTGGGTGGGCCCTTTGGCAGGCTCACGGGGTGGAGTCGCTCGCTTGCGCGGCGCTGATTCCTTCGTGACCACTTCTCGTTTGAGCGCTTCCGGCTTGGCTGGCTGCAGCTTGGCCTCAGACTCCACTTCGTCGCGCTTGGTTCCCGCCTTGGGCGCCGGCTTGGCCTTGGGCGTCAGTTTCTGCAAGACCTTCTGGACCGCGACGTCGTCCAGCGCGCTACTGTGCGATGACGCCACGATGCCCAGTCGCTTCAGCTCGGGGATCAGATCCCGATTCTCCATCCCGAGCTTCTTGGCCAGCTCGTGTACTCTCATGCCAGTTGCAGCAGCGTCGGTTCAGCCCGCCGTGTAGGGGTCTCATTGCGGCTCGGGCTGTGCCGGCTGCGCCTCCGTGTCCTGCTCCCCCAGGCTGCCCACTGCCTCACGCTGGGCCCGTGCAGCCTCTTCCTCCCGCTGGGCCTCCGCCTCCTCGGCCAGGGCCGCCTTGATCTCCTTGTCCCGCTCGGCCTTCTCCTTCTCGTATTCCGTCGCGCTGATGATGTCGATCTTCCAGCCGGTCAGTCTGGCGGCAAGGCGCACGTTCTGGCCGTTTTTCCCGATGGCCAGCGACAGCTGCGAGTCGGCCACCACCACGAGCGCCGATTTCTTTTCCTCGTCGATGCCGACCTTCTCGATCGACGCCGGGTTCAAGGCCTCGGCGATGAACACCCGCGGATCAGTCGTCCAGGCGATGATATCGATCTTTTCACCGCGCAGTTCCCTCACGACCGCCTGCACGCGCGAACCCTTGATGCCCACGCAGGCCCCAACTGGATCGACGGCCTTGTCCCGCGACGCGACGGCGATCTTGGTCCGATCTCCGGGCTCCCGGACGATGCCTTTGATTTCCACGATCTTTTCGGAGACCTCAGGGACCTCCAGCTCGAAGAGCTTGGCCACGAAGTGGGGGTGCGTCCGCGAGAGGACCACCTGCACGTCCTTGGGGGTCCGCCGCACCTCGAGCAAGTACGCCTTGATCCGGTCTCCTCGCCGATAGGTTTCGCGGGGGATCTGTTCCTGCGCCGGCAGCACTGCCTCGGTCTTGCCAAGGTCCACCAGGTAATTGCGGCGCTCTTGCCCGAGGATAATGCCGTTGATCAGATCGCCCGTGCGGGTGGCGTACTCGCGCTGGACCGCTTCCCATTCAGCCTCTCTCACTTTTTGACAAATCACCTGCTTGGCTGTCTGGGCCGCGATGCGCCCCAGTTCATCCATCTCGATCACGGCGCCGATCTCGTCGCCCACCTCCGCTTCGCTATCCACGCGGCGCGCTTCCTGGATCGAGATCTCTGACTTGGGATTCGTGACGGTGTCCACGATCGTCTTGAGCGACACCACCGAGATCTCGCCTGTCTTCTGGTCGATCTGGACCTGAATGTTCTCGCTTTGCCCAAAGCGTTTCTTGGCCGCCGTCTGGAGCGCCGCCTCCACCGCCCCGATCACCTTGGCCTTATCGATGCCTTTCTCGCGTCCGATCTGGTCGATCACCGCGATCAGTTCCCGGCTCATAGATCACATGCTCCACTCATGCCAGTTCTCCCGATCGTGCCTCTCATCGCGATGAGAATTCCACCTCGAGCCGCGCGTCTGCGACCGCCTCCCACTCCACCTCAAGGGTCGTCTCCACGTCCGGCCCCGTGAAGGCCAACGTCACACCGGACTCCTTGGCCTCGATCACCCGTCCCACCACCCGCCATTGTCCATTGTGCGGGCGCCGAAGCTTGACGGAGACCAGCTTGCCGACCGACCGCTGGAAATCCTCACGCCGCCTCAGCGGCCGATCAAGGCCGGGCGAGGACACCTCCAGCGTATAGGCGTGCGGAATCGGATCCTCCACATCAAGCGCGTGGCCCAGCGACAGGTGAACCTGTTCGCAATCGCTGACGACGACTCCACCCGGCTTGTCCACGAACACCCTGATCACCGTTCGCGTCCCGTGGCCGGCACACTGCACCTCCACCAACTCGAGTGCAAGCGCGCGAATGATCGGAGCCGCGATGGCTCGCACGCGTTCGGCGAGCGGCCGGGCATCCCGGGTCTGCGCGACTCCGGTCGATTCTGGACTGCTCAGGTCCGCCATCGGACTTCGATCCAAACAAAAAAGTGGGCCCGAGCCCACTTCCAGACGGCCAAGACTACCATGTTGGACAGGACAACGCAAGGGGGCTCAGGGCGCGACGGGTGGCTGATGACGAGTGGCGAGCCCGCCTGGTCCTGCTAGCCCAGGGAGTCCTGGAACCACGCACTCAGCCGCGCGGTGAGCGCCCCCGGTTTCCCGGTCCCAACCGGCGCCCCATCAAGACGGACCACCGGCAGGATTTCCACCGTGGTGCCGGTGAGCAAGACCTCGTCTGCTCCACGCAGCTCGTCCAAGCCGACGGCCCGTTCCTGGACTGAGACTCCCTCTTTGCGCGCAAGGGCCAGCACGATCGCGCGGGTCACGCCCGACAGGATCCGCGCTCCCGCAGGCTCGGTCATCAGCACTCCGCCCCGAACCAGCATCACATTGCTGACCGTCCCCTCGGTCACCTCTCCTCCGCGCACAAAGATCGCCTCAAAGGCTCCGCTCTCTTTCGCGCGCTGGCGGGCCATGACGTTGGGCAGCAAGTTCACGCTCTTGATGTCACACCGCCCCCAGCGCAGGTCTTCGACCGTGACCGCTGCCACTCCGGCCGAGCGCAGGGCCGGGTTTAGTGGCTGCATCTCCCGGATGGTCATGACGGCGGTCGGACGGGCCGCCGCCGGGAACAGGTGGTCTCTGGGCGCCACCCCTCGGGTGAGCTGGATATACACCTTGCTCTCCGCATAGCCGCCCCGCCTGATTCCCTCCACGACATAGCCCTGCCATTCCCGGGTCTGAACGGGAACCGGCAACTCAATGCCCTTGGCGCTTCGCTCCAGGCGAGCCAGGTGCGCATCGAGCTGGAACGGCCTGCCATG
The DNA here is from genome assembly GCA_001914955.1 of Nitrospirae bacterium 13_2_20CM_2_62_8. Classification (GTDB taxonomy): domain Bacteria; phylum Nitrospirota; class Nitrospiria; order Nitrospirales; family Nitrospiraceae; genus 40CM-3-62-11. The sequence continues at coordinate 27,205 of MNDM01000002.1, forward strand.
GTAGGTTCGGATCACCTCGTACACCCCGTCGCCGAACTGGAACCCGCGATCTTCCACCGGGACCAGCGTCTCCTCCAGCGGCATGAACCGGCCATTCAGAAATCCGATGTCGGGCATCAGTGACCCCCAGCGCGACCGGGCCCGTCGGCGACGCCCACCAGGAACACGCGTCGGTCTTCAGCCGTGAATTTCCATCCCATCCGCTTCTCGAACACCAGCCGATGCCTGCCGGGGGCGACCGCCCGGAATTCGAACGTTCGACGTCCCGCCTCCACCGCGTTGTTGCTGGCGGTCGGAAGGAACTCGTCACTCACCAGGACCAGTGACGCCGGATCGTACACCGGGATCCAGAGCTCTCCGCGGGTCCGATCCTCCCACAGATTGATCTGAAAGCTGCCGCCGTTGGCGGCCGTGATGGCCTTCGCGTCTCGATCCGGTCCGCCGACGGACCCGTCATTCACCGATGCCGCGCTCACCCTGTGCCCGCTCCTTGCTGCGCCGCCCCTTACTCAGCTCCTTGGCGCTCCACCACGACTTCCTTCACCACCGCATAGTCCGTGAGTTCCAAGAGGTACCGGACCGTCGCGGCGATATCCTGCGGCTGGATCATCCGAGAGGGATCCACCGGCGCGCCTCGCACCATCGGCGTGTTGACGTAGGCCGGACAGATCGCGGTGGCGCGAATATTCCATGGCGCCCCTTCTTCGCCGATCGACTGGCTCAGCCCCACCAGTCCGAACTTCGAGGCACAGTAGGCGGCGCTGCCGGCCATGCCGATCTTCCCCGCCAGGGAAGAGATATTGACGATATAGCCTCGCCGCTGACGCTTCATCGACGGCAGCACGGCACGCGCGCAGAGAAACGCCCCGCGCAGATTCACCGAGAGGACGCGATCCCAGTCCCTTTCCGAGAGATCCTCCACACGGCCACGTCCCGAGATGCCCGCATTGTTCACCAGCACGTCGATCCGCCGGAATCGAGCGAGCGTCTGCTGGACCGCCCGTCTCACATCGCCCGGCTTCGAGACATCCGCCGTCACCGCAAGCACGCGAGACGTTGCTCCCCGCTCGTCGCTCCCACCTTGGGCTCCCGCGAGCAGTTCCCCTACGGCTGCGCGCAGGCGGGTTCGGTGCCGCCCGACCACCACGACGCGCATCCCGGCATTCACCAGAGCCTGTGCGATCGCCAGACCGATCCCGCTGCTTCCACCGGTGACAAGCGCGACCTGGTCACGGAGTAAGGGCGCCTTCATCCATCACACAAACTGGCACACCGCCCCGCAGGCCCCGTCTGCACGCCGCTCGTGGTCTACTTCCTAGACCTTCCGGCGAGCGCCGACGTACACCTCGTGACCCTCGACCTTCACCTCGTAACTTCCGACGCAATAGCCGCCGTCGTCGGTCCCCCGCCCGTTGCGGACATCGAACGACAGGTCATGCCAAGGACACGAGACGACGTAGCCCTTCAGACGTCCCTCGCCGAGCGGGCCACCTTCATGGGGGCAGGTATTGTAAATGGCATAGAAGCTCCCCCCGACGTTGAAGACGGCGATGGGTTTCCCATTCACCTCTATCACTTTGGATTCACCCGGTGGGATTTCGTCGATCCGGGCGGCCATCTGAAATCCATCCATGCGCGCGCGCTCCTGCTCCAAGGCGATCCACCCTTCCGGGGACGCGGACGGGCAGGCCGGGGCGCCCCGGATCACAAGCGGAGCGTGAATTTCAACTCCGCGCCCGGCACCAGACGCTCCCGCTTGAGGAACCCCGCGGCCGTTTGGATCACGTATCTGGCCTTTTCCGGCGGTGGACCGTACCAGGGACAAGGATCCTGAGGACAGGGGTCCGCACCCTCCACGAGGTGGACCACGTGCCGGCTTGCATCCACCCAGATCATGTCGACCGGAATTTTAAACCCCTTGGTCCGCAGCCGGTGGCGGTCGGAGGTTTCGAAGATATACAGCATCCCCGAGTCTGGGGGCAATCCCTCCCTGAATGCCAGACCGAATAGGAGCTTTTCCGGGGTATCGGCCACCTCTGCGTCGATCTCCGTCCCGCTTGGAAACGTTACGATGATGGTGTCGGTGTCCTTCCAATTGGTCAGAAACAGACTGCCGATGATCAGCACGAGGGACAGGCCCAGGAGCACAACCACACGGCTGTGCGTTGTGGCGGACTTCGATGGTGTCGACGGTTCCACCCGTTCTCCTGACAATTTCGGTCGGCCTAGGCCCAATGGCCCATACAGATCAACGACATGGGGCTTCTGATCACCACTTTCCTTGTTGACTTGGAAAAGGGGCCGGGTCTAGAATAAACGCATATTGCTACATGAATATGGTGGCGGGCGCGCGGAGTTGTCAATACAGTTCGTAAGGAGGCCGGGATTATGGCTTTGTTAATTACCGCTGAATGCATCTCTTGCGGAGCCTGCTTACCGGAATGTCCTAATGAGGCCATCTTCGAGACGCGGAGCGATGCGGAGACGAAAGGGTACCATGTGGGTGACGGCCAGGGCGAGGGAGATAGTATCTATGTCATCACCCATGACCGCTGCACCGAGTGCGTCGGCCATTTTGACGAGCCGCAATGCGCCGCCGTCTGCCCAGTTGACAACTGTTGCATCTCGGATCCGGTCTATCCTGAAACGACCGAGGTCCTCCTCGAGAAAGCCAGGAAGCTGAATCCGGAGAAGCAGATTGACGACGCGAAAGTCTGGAGCGGCGTCAGGAACTAACCGCCGCCGGCCGGCCGCGTTCGGGTTCTCGCCCGCAAATCAGAGCCCCACATGACAAGCCCCATCCTGGTCCGGGATGGGGCTTCTTTGTTTCAGCGCTTCGGGAGAACTGCTCAAAAGTTCGACTGAGCCGATGTTCGTGCTATACTTTCTTTCATGGCCACAGAGGCTCGCCGACAGACAACCCGGCCAGACTTTCACCCAAGCGGGCCCGTTGAAGGAGAGGAAACGCACGGAGGTTCAACCATGCGAACCAAATGGGCTTTCCTGTTGTGCCTGTGCGTGGTCCTGTGGGGCGCAGCGCCCGTGCAAGGGACCACCGGCGACGTCCCCGGGGTCATCGAGGGTTTCATGGCGAAGCAATTCCCCGATGCCCGAAGTCGTTTCTGGATCGTGAACGGGACGCAGTGGCAGGCCGAGGACGAAATGGTCGTTGACCTCAATACGGTTGTCATGAGTCTGTTCAGCCTGGCACCGACCGAGAACCGGTACTTGCTGCTGATCGTGGGAGGAAAACTGGCCGCCGCTCAGAACATCCCGCTTGATGGGACCGTGGACTGCCAGCCTGAAAAAGCCTGAATCGGCCGTCCTCGCCAAATCAAAACGCCCCGCCCGCCTTGATACGGCGGACGGGGCGTTTTCGCTGAGCGCCTGTAAGCCGGACTCTCGTTAGCGGCCCAACGCCACAAACTTCCCACCAACGTGGCCCGGATGCAAGTGGCAGTTATAAACGAACGTGCTCCCGGTGGTCGCGTAGAAGAGATCGCTGGTCGGGATCCCGATATACTTGGTCTCGCCAGGTTTCAGCACCAGCTTTATCTTCAGCACGCTTGGCGCCTCGAACGCCGCATCCGCCGTCATAAAGAAGCCGTGCTCGACTGAGGTAGTGTTCGTCACCTTCAGCACGACTGGGTTTCCGCCGGTACGGCCCTTAAAATCAACGATGGTCGTGGGCGGGTACCAGGCTTTCATGTTCCCAATTTCGATTGCCTGAATCTCCGCGTCAACCGGCAACTCCTTAAACGCCTGACCGACGACGGAGCCGGTATCCAGGTCGCCGATCTCGACGCCGCCCGCGTGGTGGGCGACTGAGGAGGCCGCCCCACCTGCAATGATGACAAGGCCGAACAATATTGCCACGATCATCTTACCCATGGCCTACCTCCCTTAGAAGATAATGAAATGTGATGAGGTGAGTGAATGAGCAATCTCACAGCCGACGTGATCACGACCCACTGATTGAGCGTCTGCCCGGCCACTGATGACAACGCCGCCCCTTATAGCATAAGGCCCTTCGCGGAAGCAAGACCGTTCTTTTGCATCCGGCCCCTGCTCGCACCCAACCGAATTTGCTAAGAAATTTGACTCCAAGTGGGCCACCACGGCCATTTCACCGGCTTTGTAACGGGGCCATGGCGGGTGGACCATCATCCGTCATCCCCCACCCATCAACAGATCAAACGGAGCATAGTCGTCGGTCAAGATCACCCCTTGGGGCCAGTCACGGTCACGTCGGGTGGCCAGCAGTCCCGGCACCTCCGACGGCATCCGACGTTGCGCCACAAGTTCGGCTACCCGGGCGGTAAACTCCGGCTGGCGGATCATCGTCACAGGAGCACCCGCAAAAAAGATGAGGTTTTCCGCATCGGGCTGAGGGGTTTGCCAGGGACCCTTCACGCCAAATGATTCGATCAAGGGGAACACCGTACGAAGCGTCGCGACCACCGCGTTGGCCCGTTGACGAGCCGGTCCGTCGCCGGACGAGGACAGATTCACCGCCAGCACGCCATCAGGATTCAGGTGTGAGCGGACTTCAGCGAAGAACTCCTGGGTCGTCAGGTGGAAGGGGATGAGATGCCTGGCGAAGACATCCAGCCAGATCACATCGTACCGGGCATCGGTTGTCCGGAAGAACGCTCGGGCATCGTTGACGTACATCCGATGACCCGTAGCCCCCGAATACCCAAAGTACTGCTCTGCCGCCCGGACCACCGAGGGATCCACCTCGACAAGATCCAGTTCCAGATCGGGCCAGCGACGGGCCAGCCACTTGGCGAGCGACCCCCCACCATGGCCCAGGATCAGCGCCCGCTTCGGAGCAGGATGAAGCGCCAGAGCCGCCATCATCATTTGGCTATAGGGAAGGAACAACTCGACCGGCTCAACCCTCCACATAATGGCATGGAAGGTCCGGTCCAGGATCAGATAGCGCAACAGATCGTCATCCCGAACGCGGATTTGTTGGTACGGGCTGTCCTCTTGATAGATCGGCGCGGGCAGCACGAGAACCGGATGCAGGGCCAGCCAGCCCATCAGGCCCAGGCCTCCGACCACGGGGGCCGCCGTCCGCGCTCGGACCGCCGCTGCACGCCACCACCACGCCAACCCGAGCAGGACCTGGATCCCGCCCAGCACGGCCACCAGCCTCAAGCTGCCCAGCCAGGTCAACAGATAGAAGGCCGTTCCCCAGGTCCCGACGAGGCTCCCGACTGTTGAGACCGCGATCATGCCGCCCGTGTGCCTTCCCAGATGTCCGATATCGGCGATCGAGAGGCGGAGCAGCGCGGGAAGCGCGCCGCTCAGTCCGAATGCCGGGGGCGCCAGCAGCAGGCTGGCGGCCACGCAGGGCCCCCAGCGAGGGTCCTGAATCCACGCGGAGACTTTGAACATGACCGGCTGCCCCGCCCAGGCCAACAGGAACGTCCAGCCACCCGAGGCCAGCAGAAGCCCGGCCACGACAGCCCCGGCCGGCCGGCGGTCGGCGAGCCATCCCCCCGTCGCATACCCGCTGCTCATGGCCGCAAGGATCACCCCGATCAACGCGCCCCAGACAAAGAGCGAGTTGCCGAACATCGGAGCGAGCAGCCGGCTGCCGAGGATTTCCAGAGCCATCACCACCGCTCCGGTGATGAACGCGGTGACAAACAGCCACGGGCGGGACCACTGCGCCTTGCCGGATGGTGCGGTCATACGTCAGGGGCGCCGAGGGGAGCGAGTTGAGATGGAGGAGGAAGCATGGAGGGTACGGATGGGGTCAGAGCGTTCCCCAATTCTTGAAATAGCGGAGCAGGTCGCGGACCGAGACCATGCCGACGATTTGGCCGTCTTGGGTGATGGCGAGGTGTCTGATCCCTTTTTCAGCCATGAGATCGCTCGCATCATGGGCAGACCGGTCGATCTCGATCGTGATCACAGGGCTGCTCATCACGGTGCGAACCCGTGTTTGCGCCGGGTCGAGCCCTCCGGCCATGGCCTTCCGCACCAGGTCGGTCTCGCTGACCACCCCCACGTAAGAGCCCTGCTCGAAGACCATCAAGGCCCCGACCCGTGTCTCGCGCATCAGACCGGCCGCTTCCGTCAATGCCGCGTCCGGGCTGACGGTGCGGATCTTGCGGTTCATCATCACGGCCAGGGGCCGCAACATCGTGCCGCTCTGTGCCGCCACGCGCTGAATCTCCTCCGCACTCACTCGGGGACGGCGGGATTGTACTGAACCAGCCGGAGGGTGTCAATCACAAGGGACGCGCTGAAGGCGGGGTTCCCTTGCCGGGCCGCGCCCTCCTTGTTATACTCAGCTCCCTGCTCGATCCCGGTCCGGTCCGGGAAGGCCCAAGCGCAGTGGACTCGCGGGGGAGGCTCACGTGCATATCAGCGTCATTGGAACTGGCTACGTCGGCTTGGTGACGGGGGCCTGCTTCGCCGAGTTCGGCCTCAACGTCATGTGCATGGACACGGATGCCAGGCGAATCGGACGGCTGGAGAAAGGCGACGTGCCATTCTACGAGCCGGGCATCACGGAGCTGGTGGCCAAGGGGCTGCGGGAAAACCGCTTGGCCTTCACCACCGACATCAAGAAGGCGGTCGATCAGGCCCTGGTGATTTTCATCGCGGTAGGGACTCCCGCGCGCACCGACGGGTCAGCCGATCTGTCCTATGTGGAGCAGGTCGGACGCGGGATCGCTCAACACATGACCGGGTACAAAGTCATCGCCACCAAATCCACGGTCCCGGTGGGCACCGGCGAGCGGCTCCGCGACGTGATCCGGAGCCATCAGGCCGAACGCTGCCGGTTCGATATCGTGTCTAACCCGGAATTTCTCCGCGAGGGCTCGGCCATCGAGGACTTCCTGCGTCCGAACCGGATCGTGATCGGCGCGGATAGCCCCGAAGCGATGGCGATCATGAAAGACCTGTATCGCCCGCTCTATCTGATCGAGACGCCGTTCGTCATGACCGATCTCCCCTCGGCGGAGATGATCAAATACGCGTCCAACGCCTTTCTCGCAACCAAGGTCTCCTTCATCAATGAGATCGCCAACCTGTGCGAGCGGGTCGGCGCCGATATCCAGGTGGTGGCCAAAGCGATGGGGCTGGACCATCGGATCGGCTCAAAATTCCTCCACGCGGGGCCCGGGTTCGGAGGGTCCTGCTTTCCCAAAGACATCGCCGCGCTCATCCAGACGGGGGAAAAGGTCGGCTACGAGCCGGAGATCGCCCGGGCGGCCGCCCGGGTCAACGCGCGCCAACCACTGCTGATGGTGGAGAAGATCCGCGAGGCGCTCGGCGGACTGAAGGGAAAGACCGTCGCCCTGCTGGGCCTCTCATTCAAGCCGAACACCAACGATCTCAGGGAATCGCCGGCTCTGGCGATCGCCGAGCGGCTGCTGGCGGAGGGGAGTGTCGTGCGGGCGTACGATCCGGCGGCGCTTGAGGAAGGCGCCAAGGCGCTGCCGGGGCTACGCCCCTGCGCCAACGCCTACGAGGCCGCCCAGGGCGCCGAGGCGTTGATCCTGGTCACCGAGTGGAACCAGTTCCGGAACCTGGATTTCGAACGGGTGAAAGCGGCGTTGCGCCGCCCCGTGTTCATCGACCTGCGCAATGTCTATGAGCCGGACCGCATGGCCGCCCTGGGGTTCCGGTATATTTCGGTCGGGCGACCGGCCAGCGGGCCCCAGGCCAAGGGCTAAGTCGGTTTGGGCTTGTACCCCATTCGATCCAATACCTTCAAGATCCGGGCCTTGAGTCGCTCATCCGCCTCGCCCAAGGCCACGGCCAGGGGTTCGACGGCCGGCTTCCCGATCTTGCGGACAATCTCGGTCACGGCCTGACGCAGTTCTTCTTCTTCAGCCACCAGGAGCGGAATCAACGAGGTGACCGACACGCCTCCCAGTTTGATGAGCGAATCGTACGCCCGCTGCCGCACATCGCCGACTTCGTCGGTGAGCGCCGCCACCAGGGGGCCGACTGCCCGTGGATCCTTGAGCTCTCCCAGCGACTCGGCGGCGTATTTGCGATTGAGCCAGTGGGTGTCTTTCATATCCAGCAGCATGGCATCGGCTTTGGCGGCGTTCGGATCCTTGGCGCGGATCCGAAAGCTTTTCGCGATGCGCTTGCCGCCCTCCTCTACGACCCGGATGGTGGCGCCATCGCCCGGCTTGATCTTCTGCAGCTCGGCGACCGCCTCTTCCGCGACCTCCAGCAGCACGGTCTTCCCGTCGTAGGCCAGCAATTCCACTTCCAGTTGCCTGGCCTCTGGATTCACCGACACCACCTTCTCCGTGACGAGGTTGAACCCGTCTTTCTTGGCTCCACCCTTGGGGGAGATTTGGACCAGCTTCAGAGGTTCCTCGTCTGCCATCGTGACTCCTTTTCTCCATGGCTAGTAGCGAAGAGCTAGTAGCGCGGAGCTATTCGCTGTCAGGCTACCTGCTCTCTGTTGGTTTCCAGCCCAGGCTGGCCAGCGCGCCTTCGACGGTTTCCTGTACCATGCCATTCTCGTCTTCCAGCAGCGGCACCAACGAGGCGACCGCCCGTCTGTCGCCCAATCGGGCCAGGGACTCGGCCGCGTTTCGCCGAACCAGCCAGTCCTCGTCCTTGAGCGCCTCGATCAGGGGCGCCACCCCGCGGGGGTCCCCGATCTTCCCCAACGCTTCCGCCGCGTGGCGTCGGACCATCCAGTTGGGCCCGAGCAGCCCTTCGATCAGCGCCTCGACCGCGCGCACGTCGCCGATCTTTTTCAGCACGCGCGCGGCGTCCTCCCGGAGCGTGCCATCCATCAGCGCTTCGACCAGACCCGGTACCGCCCTCGAATCTCCGATCCGTTCCAAGGCCCACACGGCCGAGCTGCGCACCGCGCCATCCTTATCTTTCAGCGCGCGAATCAAGGGCTCAACCCCTCTCGGATCCTTGAGCTTGCCGAGGGCCGACGCGGCCTGTTCCCGGACAGCCCAGGAGTCGTCCTGTACCGCCTCGATCAACTCCTGCACCGCGGCCGGACCGATCCGCACGATGGCGCTCGTCGCCGCTTCGCGGACGACCGCATCTTCATCGGCCAGCAGGCCGATCAGCCTGGGCAGCGCCTCCAAACCCATCTGGCCGAGACTGGCGGCCGCGTGATCGCGGAGCGCCTCATTCTCGTCCTGCAAGGCGGAGAGCAGTTGATCGATCCGGTCGCCGTGCCGGTCAGCCTGCCGATCGCCGCCGTCCCGGTCACTCATGCTGGTCATCCTGGCCCGGCTGCCCGCCCTCTTCCCCGGCCTGCACGGCCAGCGCCTTGAGCTTGTCCACGATCACCCCCGCATTGTATGAGACCAACCCATCGCGGTCGTTCTTCAACCCCTCAAAAAATGCCACATGGGGACCCAGCACCTCCACGTTTTTCACCTTGGCCAGCGCCTCCATCGCGAAGACCCGTAACGGACGAATCGGGATCGCGTCCAGATAGAGATCCACCGGGCGCGCATCCCCGATCAAGCCCAACGACTTCAACGATATTTCCTTGACGCCGGTATCCCGATCCTGCTTGAGCCGTCTCATGAGGGGCTCCACGGCCCGGATATCGCCGATCTTGCCCAACAAGTCCGCCGCCGCCTCACGCACCAGCCAATCGTCATCCTCAAGATACTCGATCAGGATCTCGACGCTCGGGCGGCCGATCCCCAACAACTCGATCACCGCGGCCATCCTGGCTTCTTCCCGTTGGCTGGAATCCTCGACGGCGCGGAGCCCCCCGAAGGTCTGGTCAATCCGCTCTCTGATCAGCCCCAGCTTCTTCAGCGTGCGCACCGCAGTCTCTTGGAGCGCCGGATCCCCGATCGTGTCCACGAAAGCATCGGCGGAGCGAGGGTCCAGAAGGTGCTCCAAAATCGTCGCCGCGGTCAGCCGAGCCTCCGCGTCAGGATGCCTCAGCATGGCGGTCAAGGGCTCGATGGCGTTGGGGATCACCCCGAGCAGCGCGGTCACCACGCGCCGTTGCTCGTCGTCTTTCACCTCACGCAGATCCTGCACTAGGGCCGAGGCCGCCGCCGTATCCAGGACCCCGGCCATCTGCTCCAGGGCCAATGCCCCGGCCTTACGGACGGCCGCATCCTCGTCCCTGAGCAAGCGGACCAAGGGCACTCCTCCCCGCGGATCCTTGAGGCGCGCCAGCATGCCGGCGGCCTCGATTCTCAAGGCGGCGCTGGCGGTCTCCAGGGCATGGATCAAGCCGTCCACCGCTTTCGGACCGCCCGCCAGGCAGGCAGCCGTGGCGCGCATCCGGCGCCAGTCCTCCTCGTGGGTCAGCTCCGAGATCAGCGTGTCCAGCGACTCTTTCGGCATCTCTCAAGAATCCGGTGATTTTGTGATTTGGGGTCGCCACATCGCTACATTCTATTCGGCCGCCAGCCCAGCTGCGCCAGGGTTCCCTTGGCGTGAAACAGGATGTTCTCATCCCGCTCCTTTTTCAAGACGTCGAGGAGGAACGGGATCGCCGGCGGGCCAAAGGCGCCCAGGGCCGCCGCGGCTTCCGCGCGGGTGACGGTGTTCTGCAAGGCGGCGACGAGAACAGGGATCGTGGCCTCGTCTCGGATCTGCGCCAGCGCCTTGACAGCCGCTTCCATCGCCACCATCTCCTGGTCCCACCGGTCACCGCACCCATCGAGCGGCCTGCTCTCGGCCGGTCTGCTCGATCCGGTCACCACTGCGACCAGCGACGGCACCGCCCGCCGGTCTCCAATTTTCCCCAGCGCCTCGACCGCCTGGGGGCGGACATCCAGGTCGGTCATCGCGGTGACCAGGAATTCCACCGCGCGAGCATCTCCGATCTCACCCAGCGAACGGGCCGCATCCACCCGTACCGCCGTATCGCGATCATTGAACAGCACGCGCAGCAACGGCTCGACTGACTCTGGCGATTTGATCCTGCCGAGCGCCTCCACCGCGTGCAGCCGGACCAGCCAGTCGTGATGTTTCAATGCCTCCACCAAGAGCGGGACCGCGGCTTTTCCGAGCAGAGCCAGGCCATTCGCTGCCTCCACCCGCACCGCCTTGACCTTGTCCTGCAGCAGCGGGAGGAGGGGCTTCACCGCCTTGGGGTCACCGATCCGCCCCAGGGCCTTGGCGGCGTGCATCCTCACGATCCAGTCCGGACTGTTCAACGAGGCGATGAGGGGGTCAACGACGCGGGCGTCTGCGATCACCGCGAGAATCGAGGCAGCCGACTCCTGAAGGGTGAGATCACGATCCGCGAGGCAGCCGGCCAACGCCGGAACGGACGCCTCCCCGATCGTGGTCAACGCGGCGATCGCCGCATCGCGCACGGCCCGGTCCGGGTCCCTGAGCGCCGCCACCAGCGGGATCACCGCCCGCGTATCGCGGGACGACCCCAAGGCCGCGGCCGCTTCCTCGCGGATCGCCCAGTCCTCGTCCTTCAGAGCCGCGATCTGTTCGGCAACGCTGTCCGCCATGGTGAAGGACTCCGGTCACCCCTCCCTGAGCGGGACTCAGCCGCTCCACATTGCCGACGCTCCGCCGGGAACGAAACCGGAATGATCAAGAGGCGGGCTGATCGGGCGCTCACCGCAGTTTCAGGCCGCTGCTCCTGGCCGCTCAGGGAACGAATTTCCCTAAAGCTAACACAGGCTTTTTCGGACGGTCAACAGGAATCCAGGCACGAAGATTGCCCTTCACAACACAGACCCTTCGCCCCTCGTGTTGACAGATGCCCGACGGGTGCTTAGTATGGCAACGTTCGTACCACCCTGGTAGTGAGGCTTCCCTTACCCCCTGCACCCCCAAGGCGGTTCGACTGTCCCTAAAAAAGGAGGCCTTCGATGAAGATGCGATTCACCATTCACACCGGGAGCCTGATACGACTCCTTGTGATGCCGCTTGCTCTCCTGGCGGCCGTGGCCTGGGGGCTGTCCTCCGCCGCCGCGTATGAGGTCTGGATCACTGATCAATCTGACACCGGGAAGGAAAGCGGCGGGTTCCTGTACATCTACAATGGTGGCAAGTTGGCGGCCAAACCCTCCGATACGAAATCTATTCTCGCCTTAGACCTCGCCGGTGACGTGGGGAAGTTCTGCGAGGACGCGACCAAGAAGCCGGTCCGCCGCCCGCACATGCTGTTCTTCACCAGGGACCAATCACACGCCATTCTCTCGTTCCTGAGCGGCCAGGTGCTCTTCATGGATGCCGAGTCCCGGAAGTTGGAGGCCTGCCTGAGCATGGGCAAGAACGTCCATGCGGCCTGGCCCACGCCGGACATGAAGATGGTGCTCGCCGCCAACATTGCGGAGAAGAAGTTCATCCGGATCTGGACGGATTACAAGGCTCATAAGTTCACCTTCGATCCGACGACGGACGTGATGAACCTGGCGACGGAGGAAGGCGGCGAGCGTCCGGACACGGCGCCGATCTGCCCGATCACCGACGCGTCCAGCAAATACGCGTTTATCACCTTGCGCGGCGGCGGGCTCTTCGTGGTGGATGTGACGGAGACCCCGATGAAGATCGTGGCCACGCTGGACAACAACGACATTCATCCCGCCGGCTGCGGCGGCGTGCAAGTGGGGGACGTCATGTACCTCAACTCGGGCGGCGGCTGGCCGGTGGCCCCCCTGTCCTACGACGTCTATGCCCTCGATATCTCCGGCCTGCCAAAATCGGTCTCGGCGAAGCTGATCACCTCGCGCGACACGAGGTTTTCCGACTCTCACGGCATGGTGGGAGTCGGACGCTATGTCTGGAGCGCGGATCGGGCGGGGAACGAAATCGAGATCATCGACTCGTTGACCAACCTGAGCGTCGGCTCCATCGACCTGAACAGCCAGTTCAGTGGCGATCCGGCGCCGGATCTCCTGGCTGTGTCGCCCGATGGCGCCTACGTCTTCATGGGCTTGCGCGGCCCGAATCCGCTGACGGGGAACGCCAAGGAGATGAACAACGCCCAGGGCTCGACCCCCGGGGTCGGCGTGATCAAGGTCATGGAGGACGGCAAGAGCGGTCAGTTCATCGGCGTGGAGCGACTCACCAATCTGAAGGAGGGAAAGGAAACCGCCGACCCGCACGGGCTCGCGGTCAGGAAGTAGACGAGCCTACCTACACGCCTTTGGCCAGATCCCCTGCGGGGCCAAAGCGGCCCTCGCCCAGGGGTTTATCCACCCTGAGGTTGTCGGTCTGTGACGAGTCGACTGATCGTTCCTCGAGCGGCGGTTCCCAGCCGAGCTTCCGGAGCGTGTCAAGCACCATCTTTTTGAGGGATTCCACGGCGCTCAGCCGGCTGGAAGCGAACGAGAGGACCCGCTCACCTTCCGCCTCCACCTCCGAAGCCTTGGGGTCGTGCAGAAACGCCACCAGGGGCTCGATCGCGGTATCGCCGATCAGAACCAGGGAGGCGGCGGCCCGATCACGCAGGTTGCCATCTTTCAGCAATAGGATCAGGTCGGGAATGACACCAGGATCCCTGAAGTGTCCAAGGGCGGTCGCGGCCGCTTCCTTGATAAACGCCTCCTCGCTGACGATGCACCCCGGGGTCGGCGTCCCGTCCTGTCGGATCCCCTTCCCTTTCAGCGCGTCGAGCACCGCCGGGAGCGCCCGGGCATCACCGATCATGCCGAGGGACATGATGGCGTGCCGCTTGACGGCCCCATCCTTCATCGCCTCGAGCAGGGCCTCGATCGCGCGTGGATCGCCGATCATCCCGAGCGCGATCGTCGCATCCTCGCGCACCGCACGATCGGGGTCCTTGAGCGCCTCGATGAGGGCCTCCACCACCCGCGACTCCCTGACCCAGGAACGGCCGGTCTGATAGTCGCTCGTCATGCCGCCCAGCGCGCGGGCGGCGTGGCAGCGAACCACAAAATCCTTGTCCTGGAAGCTGTCGATCAACGGCCCGACGGACGGTTTCCCGATGGCGACCAGCGCCGTGCCTGCTGTCTCTCGAACCGTTTTCGAGCTGTCCTTGAAAAGTTTGATGAGCGCCGGGACGGCCCCGGGATCCCCGATTTTGCCTAACGCTTCGGCCGCGGCGCTCTTCACCGCCCCGTCTCGATCCCGACAGGCCGCGATCAGGAGGTCCACAGCACGTGCGTCCTTAATCTCTCCGCAGGTCTTGGCCGCATGTTCCCGCACCCGCCATCGCTCGTCCTTCAAACCCATGAGGAGTCGGTCAACGGCCCCGGCCCCCAGGTGAGCCATCGCGGTCACCGCCGCCTCCCTCACCTCCGCGATGGGGTCATTGAACAAGCCCACCAGCGCCTCCGCCGCGCGCAGGCCGCCGATCCTGCCCACCCCCCATGCCGCGTGGGCGCGCACCGACCAGAACTCGTCCTCGAACGCTCGGAGCAGCGGCTCCAAGGTACT
>MNDM01000019.1 GCA_001914955.1 Nitrospirae bacterium 13_2_20CM_2_62_8
CCGAACAATGATCGCGCCGTGCGAGAGCGTGCCGCCCATCTCGGCGATCAGGCCGGCCGCCAGCCCCAAGAGCGGCGCTATCCCGGGATCGATCACCGGCACGACCAGGATGTCGCCTTGCCTGACTTTCTCCGCGTCCTCGGGCCGGAGGAGCAGCCGCGCCGGACCTTCCGCATACCCGGCGCTGATGGGAAGCCCCCTATCCGAGGGGGCTTGGGAGAGCCGTGTGGCCGGGCCCGCCACATCCGGCACGGAAAGAGCTTCGTTCCTCGCCCGCTCCGACCGGCGTCCGCTGATCAGACCTTTCCAGTCCTGCCCGTGATCCAGCACCAGGAGCCTCATCTCATCCGGCGTCAGAAAAAACACATCGTCCGGGGTCGCCAGCGTTCCACGAGTCACGAAGTGCTGTCCGATGAGGAGCATCAGCCGGCGGACGGTGGCGGTGAAATACATCAGATGATGGCGATTGGCCTCCCGCAATGCGAGGGACCGGCAGAGCCGCCGGTACAACCAGCGGAAGACCACCCATCGCAGCCGGCGCGCTCCGAACCGGCGACGGATCTCCTGGAGGGCGCCTTGCCGGGCGGCTTCGTGCCGCCGGAGCACCTCGGCTGACCGCGGGGATGCGGGTCCCTTCACCAACTCCCGGATGACGCCGAGCAGATAGTCCGGCCGTTCGCGAAAGCGTGGAGCCATCACGTCCGATTCGCCCAGCGCGCGATGACCGAATTCGTCCAGGTATTTGTCGAACTCCCGAAGGAAGCCGGTGCCGGCCAGCCGGTCCCGGCACGTGTCCGGAGCAAACGGTTCGTTCGAAAAGAAAGCCCTGGCGCGGTCATCTTCCCGCACGAGTTCGGCGAGGTCCCGCAGCCAGAGGATTTGACTGGCCGTGACGACGTCGCCCAGACCCTGGAGCGCGGTGTTCAGCAGCGACCGCCACCCATCTCCGGCCCACCGCGCCAAGAGGAACTGCAGCGCCCGGAGCCCCTGGGACACGCCGCCCACGATCGCCAGGGTCACATCGGCCTCGTTCAGCCGTCTTCCGAACCGATCCAACCGGGCCAGCAGCTCGGGGGGTGTCAGGGAGTCCGACGGACGAGCTGGGGCCATCTCTGCCATACGTTTCATCTCGGCGAACCAGACGGGAGCGCGCCGGGCGGCTCGGCGAATCCTGCACTCCATCAGCAGCGCCGCCCGCAGGAGTTTCCACCAGGGCAAGCGCGGAGGGGCTCCCTGACTCTGAAAAGGGGTCCCTTCCCCGCCCATCTGCTCGGTGATCAGGGTCGGGTCCCCCCACAGTTGCGCCATGAAGGATTGGAAGAGGGTCACGTTGATGAAGGGACGTCCCTGAATGATCCGAACCGAGCGTAACCCCGGCGGGATCGTGCAACCCAATTCCCTGTAGTGGCGCAGGATGTTGTGTTCCATGAATTCCTGGAGAAACGCCAACCCCAGCGGGCTTGGCACCTCCGGCATGGTCTCTTTGAAATTGGCGCGGGACCAGACGCAGGTGCGCTCGGTCAGCCGGAACCCTGCGCCTGATGCAGGAATGGCCCTTGCCTGCAAGAGCCAGGTGGCGCTGCCGTCCAGCGCCCATTCGATGTCCACCGGTCTCCCCAGCCCCCGCTCGACACGCTTGGCCAGGGCGGCCAGCTCAAGGGCTTCATGACCGCTCAAGACGGGTTTCCGCCGATCCTCCTCAGGCAGCGGGTGGTCGGTCAGCCCGGAGAGGGTCACGAGCCTGGCGATCGGCTTCTGGGCAATCTCCTGTTGAAGCAGCGTCTTCGACTCCGGTTGGGTCCTGACCTCCACCGTGTACTGATCCGGGATCATCTGCCCGCTCACGAGCGGCTCCGCCAACCCGAACACCGCGTTGATCACCACTTGGTCCCGCTGGCCCGTGACCGGATGGCAGGAGTAGGCGACTCCGGCCGCTCGCGGAGAGAGAAGGGGCTGAAGCACCACCGCCATGGCCGGAACGACGCCCCCCCGTCCCAGTCGCTGATGATAGGCAAAGGCCGCAGGGGTCCAGAGCGAGGCCCAGCATTCGACGATGGCGGCCGGAATCGCCTGCTGCAACACCCCCAGGACTGTTCGGTAGACGCCGGCAAACGTGGCCTCCTCCTTGTCTTCGTCAGAGGCCGACGAACGGACCGCCCAGAGCGCCGCCGCGCCGAGGCCCAGGGCGGTCAATTCGAGGTGGAGAGTCTCCTGGAGCGGGCGTGGCAGGGTGAGCGCAGCAACCCGGCGCCGCCACTCGTCCAGCAAGGGGCCGCGCGAGTCTTGAGGGGCGCAATGAACCTCCGCCCACTGCCGGGCGGGGTCGAGGTCGGCGGTCCGGAGTGTCGCGTGGTAGGCGGCGATCGTGACGCACAGGCCGGGTGGGACGGAGAACCCGTTGCGGAGCAACCAGCCCAGTCCGGCCGCCTTGCCGCCGACGAGCGCCGGATCATCGCAGCTTTTCAATGACAACAGGAGCGATGCAGACATGGGATGTCCAGGAGACTCGGCTGACTCTACTCTCGGTCCCAAGCATAGTGCATCAGGGAGACGCAGGTCGAGAGGGAGAGAGGGCAAAACCTCGTCCGCTGATCGCTGCGGTCGGGTCAGAGAGCGAGGAGTCGGGACAGACTCGTGGCATCGGTGTGGTTGGAACGGGCGATGACGTGCGACTGCGGCGTGCTCATGTGGGGTCCTCATCCTGCTGGGAGCAACCCGAGGTGCAGGTTGGCTTGGGGACCTTGATCCGATGAGTGCCCTTGGGCAGATACTCTCTCCTGATTTCCGGGTTCAGCAGCTTGAGTTCCAGAAAATAAGTGCCGAACTCCTCGGCAACGGACGTCAAGTGCCGCCGGGTCTCCGTGACCTCCACCGTGACCGTCTCGGTCTCCAACGGTTGGTACAAGTCACTCGCTGTCAGGCCGAGGTACTTTTCCGGCTGTGAGTAGATCTCTTTGGCCGCGATAATGCGAGGGACGTAGTACATGGTTTCCCGCACATGGTGGAGCTTCCAGTATTCGTTGACCTTCTGCTCTTTCAGCAATTTCTTGATCCGATATTCCCCCGTATTGTAGGAGGCCATCGCCAGGAACCAGTCGCCCATCTCCTCCTGCAGTTGACGCAAATGCTTGAGCGCCGCGTCTGTGGACATCTCTAAGTTGCGACGCTCGTCGCGCCACTGGTCGCTGCGCAGCTTGTATTGTTTGCCGGTGGAACGGATGAACTGCCAGGGCCCGGAGGCCTTCGCGCGGGAATAGGCGGCCGAAATGCATTTGCTTTCTACCAGCAGCATGTACTTCAGGTCGTCCGGCAGGCCGGCCTCGGCCAACTGTTTTTCGACGGGTGGGAAGCAACGACCGGTTCGTTTGGCGAGGATGATGCTGTCGCCTTCATTGGCCAGAAACTGGTAGAACTCGTATTCGATGCGTTCACGGACGTCCCAATGATCCAGCGGTACCTGCTGACCGGCGAAGGTGATTGTGTCGGGGAGCCTGAACGAGCTGAGAAAAGCGCGTGACCGTGTCGCCTGAATCTCTGGCGGAGCCGCTGGGTGGTCCGTCACCGGGTGGAATGAGGACTCCCCCGCCAGAGTGGCGAACCCCAGGCCGATGGCCACCATGTAATAGCTCCGTCGTTCTTTGATTCTCCGGACCACGTGGTCTCCGTCGGACGTTTTGTGTGCGCCAGCCCCGCAAGCGGCCTGTGACAATGCTAGCATGAGGGAGGTCAACCACCAAGGATTTCTCAACCCGCATCCGGGGGTTTTGACCCTCGTTCTCACCCCGCACTTGGCAACGCCACCTATGAATCGCTGCACCAGACAACGTGAGCTTGCTGAAAGAGGAGGACCGCGGGATCGATCAAGGTCAGAGGGCGATGAGCAAATATAGATCGTTGACGTTTGTGCCGGTGGGGCCGCTGGTAATATGGCGATCGAGTTTTTTGAAAAATGGGTAGGCGTCGTTGCGACGGAGCGCACTAGCAATATTCAGCCCGGCGCGTGCCGCGTGGGCGACCGTCTGGCCATCCACCACCGCCCCGGCGACGTCCGTGGGACCATCCGTCCCATCGGTTCCGAATGCGGCGATCCAGACGTTGGGTAATCCGGCGATTTCGAGCGCTGCCGCCAGTGCCATCTCCTGGGCTCGCCCACCCGTTCCGTTACCCCGCACGGTGACCGTCAGCTCGCCCCCGGCAATGATGCAGGCGGGACGTGCGACCGGCCTTCCGGACGAGGCGATCTCCCGCGCGATGGCCCCAAATTCCCTGGCGGCTCCCGTCGCTTCGCCGGTCAGTGTACTGGACAGGATCAGGGGGCGGAGCCCGGCTTGCTTCGCCGCTCGGGCCACCGCTTCCACCGCCTGGCTATTGTTTCCGATGAGCTGGTTCTGGACGCGCCGGAAGAGGCGCGAGCCCGGCTTCGGTGTGTCCGCATGCATTCCCCGCCGGCCATCCAGTAAGTGGCTCCGTACCCGCGTGGGGACCGCCTGCCAGAGTCGATACCGGCGCAGAACCATGCAGGCTTCCTTGTAGGTGGTGGGGTCCGGGGCGGTCGGGCCGGAGCCGATCGTCCCCAGGTCGTCGCCGATCACGTCGGATAAGATCAGGCTGACCACCCTGGCCGGCGTCGAGGCCGCGAGCCGGCCTCCTTTGATGGCAGAGAGGTGTGTGCGAACCGTGTTGATTTCCTGGATCGTCGCCCCGCTTCGCAGCAGTAATCGGGTCGCCTGCTGTTTATCCCGCAGGCTGAGACCCGGCGCCGGGGCCGGCAACAGGCTGGAGGCGCCGCCGGACAGCAGCACGAACAGCAGGTCGTTCGGGGTCAGACTCCCTGCGAGCGCGAGCAGCCGCGCTGCCGCCCTCCGGCCGGCCTGATCCGGGACGGGATGCGCGGCCTCCACCACCTCGATCGTCTTGGTCGGGGCGGCGTGCCCATACTTCACTACCACCAGCCCCCCAACCAACCGGTCCCCGAGTGCGCCTTCGAGCGCCATCCCCATGCGCGCAGACGCCTTGCCGGCGCCCACCGCCACGACGCGTGAATACTCACGCAGGTCATGGCGCTGCCGGCCCACGTGGAGCCGGATCCCGGCTCGCCTGACGTGGCGGCGAACGGCGGCGGCCGGGTCCACCGCGTGCAGTCCCGCCTCAAGCAGCCGAGCAAGCAGCGCGCGAACCCGAGGCTGCCTCACGCCGATCTGCATCTTGGAGCGGGATTCTCCGACAGAATCCTGAGCTTATGGGGTCTTGTCCTGCTTGAAACAGCGGAAGGGGCAGTTTTCTTTGGGGACCTTGATCTGATAGGTGCCCTTGGGCAGATATTCTTTCCTGATTTCCGGGTTCAGCAGCTTGAGTTCCAGGAAGTAGCTACCGAACTCCTCAGCGATCGCAGCCAAGTGCCGCTGCGCCTCCTTGACGTTGATCGTGACCGTCTCAGTCTCCAACGGCACGTACAGGTCGTCCTTCGTCAGCCCGAGATACTTTTCCGGCTGGGAATAGATCTCTTTGGCCGCGATTATCCGGGGCACATAGCGCATCGTTTCGCTCACGTAATGGAGCTTCCAGTAATCGGCCACTTTCTGTTGCTTGAGTAACTTCTTGATGCGAACATCTCCGGTATTATAGGAGGCCATCGCCAGGAACCAGTCGCCCATCTCCTCTTTCAGCGCCCGAAGAAATTTGATGGCGGCTTCGGTGGACATTTCCAGGCTACGGCGTTCGTCACGCCAGTAGTCACTCTGCAGCTTGTATCGTTTTCCCGTGGACCGGATAAACTGCCAGGGTCCTGTCGCCCTGGCCCGTGAAGAGGCGGCCGCGACGCATTTGCTCTCCACCAGCAGCATGTATTTCAGATCGTCCGGCAGGCCGGCCTCGGCCAACTGCTTTTCGACGGGTGGGAAGCACCGGCCGGTTCGCTTGGCCAGGATGATGCTCTCACCTTCTTCCGCCAGGAACTGGTAGAACTCGAATTCAATCCGCTCGCGGACCTGCCAATTGTCCAGCGGCACCGGCTGTCCGGCGAAGACCAGTTTGTCCGGGAGCTTGAACGAGCTGAGGAAATGCCGCGGTCCCTGCCGCTGAATCTCGGGGAGAATCACGAGTTGATCTGCTGTGTCGGGGATGGCCTCCGGTTCCTCGGGCGCCACGAGCGCGTTCTCCTCCTCAGGCGCCGCCGGTGTCTCGATCGGGTCTTCAGGAGGAGCTGGAGGAGCCGCAGGGGTGGAAGATGAACCGGCCTGGCGAGACCCCGCCGGTGCAGGCTGGGAGGCTTCCTGCTGACGAGTGGGCGCCGGTCCGCTTGTGGCGCTCTCCGGCTGCGCGGGCGAGGGAAGAGGGTTCGCGGCGAAGGCGATAAGCGCAGACGCCGTCAAGAGAACGATCAGTCTGGATGTAGCCGCGCACTGGCGCACAAACCGGCTCCGCATGCGGATTCCCTCAGGTTGAACCTGTGTCATGCTAGCAGGAAGCCGGTCAAGCAGCAAGGGGTTTCCCCTTCGGCATGTATGCTAGACTCTTCCGGTGCGAGCCCTCGACCTGCTCAACGACCGGATCACGCGGTGCACGCGGTGTCCCCGACTGGTCGCCCATCGAGAAGCGATCGCCAGGTCCAAGCGACGGCAGTTCCATGACTGGACCTATTGGGGCCGTCCGGTTCCGGGCTTCGGCGATCCGGATGCCCGTCTCTTCGTGGTGGGGTTGGCGCCCGCCGCCCATGGCGGGAACCGCACCGGCCGGGTGTTCACCGGAGACCGCAGCGGAGACTGGCTCTACGAGGCGCTGCATCGCTTCGGCTTCGCCAACCAGCCCCATTCGACCCACCGCGACGACGGCCTTCGCCTCACGGACTGCTATGTCGCCGCGGTGGTGCGATGCGCTCCGCCGGACAATAAGCCGCGCCCTGAAGAATTCGGCGCCTGTCGGCCGTATGTCCTGGAGGAGCTGCGCCAGCTCCGGAAGCTACGGGTGGTGGTGGCGCTGGGCAAGATCGCGTTCGATCAGTACCTTAATGCCTGTCGAGAGCTTGGGCATCCGGTCCCGTCGCCGGCCCCCCGCTTCGCCCACGGCGCGCAGTACCGGTTTTCCTGGGGAGTGACCCTCATCGGGTCCTACCACCCCAGCCAGCAGAACACCTTTACTCGCAAACTGACGAGACCCATGTTCCATGCCGTGTTCAAGCGAGCCTCCGCCCTTCTGAAGGGGGATAGCGGGGTAGCGGGATGACGGGATACGAGGCAACAGCACGATGCAGCTGCTTTACCACTTTAGCCCGATTACCCCGTTAACCCGAAGGTACGGAGCTACTGCCGGCCGCGCTCGCTCCAGTCGGCCAGAAACTTTTTGAGACCGACGTCGGTGAGGGGGTGTTTGAAGAGCTGTTGGTACACGGCGTAGGGCATGGTGCAGATATCCCCCCCAGCCAACGCCGCTTCGACGACGTGCTGGGGATGCCGCACGCTGGCGACGAGCACGAGCGTCTTGTACTGGTAATTGCGATAGATCGTCAGGATCTGGCGGATCAGTTCCATCCCGTCGGAGCTGACGTCATCCAGGCGTCCGATAAAGGGCGACACACACCAGGCCCCGGCCTTGGCGGCCAACAGCGCTTGAGTGGGAGAGAAGCAGAGCGTGACGTTCACGCGAATGCCTTCGGAGGTCAGCTTCTTGGTCGCCTTGAGACCTTCCGGGATCAGCGGGCACTTCACCACGATGTTCTTGTGGATCTTAGCGAGTTCCCGTCCCTCCTTGACCATCGCCTCCGCTTCGACGCTGACCACCTCGGCGCTGATCGGCCCGTCCACGAGTTGACAGATCTCCAGCAGCAGGTCGCGGAAACTGCGCCCTTCCTTCGACGCGAGAGAAGGGTTGGTCGTGACGCCGTCCAGTAACCCGAGGCTCGCGGCTTCCTGAATCTCTTTCACGTTCGCGGTGTCGAGAAAAAGTTTCATCGTGAATTCCTTTCACATTTGGGGTGCCGAGATTCTTGCCGATCCACTTATGAGTTATTGTAAAAGCATCGGGTGGCGAATGCAACGTGCGGCCGCGGTCCGGGCGACTCGTTTGACAGGTCGATGGCCGCGGTTTAAAATCCAAACTGTGAGCGACGTCGACTAGCGTGGAGGGTAGGCAACAATGCGATGGATCATCGTGGTGCTGCTCGCTGTGATGCTCGTGACCGGGTGTGGCGGGAATCCCTATCTGGATGCGTCCTTGAAACCTGCCGAGCTCGAGGGAAAAGACAAGGCCTGGTTCGAGAAGAACTGGGGCGCTCCCAGCGGGAAGTCGCCCCGATTCTTCGGCGGCGAGACCTGGACCTATTTCCGGATCGCCGGGGGACAATCAGGGGCGCCGCTCTTCAATTTTTCGCCGAACCAGTGCCAGATCACCTTGAAGTTCAGCAAGGAGGACAAGCTGAGCTCGTACAGCTATTCGGGATGTTAGTCCGGGCTAGCCGGCGAGCTGTTTTTGGAAGGTCTGCGCGCAGTCCCTGCTACAGAAATAGTAGGTCTGGCCTCCGATGCTGGCGGCCACGGCCGAGTCCCTCTCCACATACATCCGACAGACCGGGTCTTGTACCAGGAGATTCTTGGCATCGAGCGCCTGGGACTGCCCCTTGCTGTCCCGGAACTCGCGAATCGCGCTCCGCAGCAAAAAATAGAACATGACCAAGAGACCGACGATAATCAGCAGTCTGTACATTCCGCCTCGCTTACCACGTGAGTCCCCGGCCGCTGCGTCTGGCGCCCGCACCGGCCAGGCGGCCCCCCGACGCTCAGCGCAAGGGCCCGACTGCCAGTGGTTTTCCATCCTAGGGGAGCCCTGCCGCCCTGTCAAGAAGGGCCTGAGGCGCCGGGCCGCATGGACACCTGACTCCGCCTAGTCCGGGTGGCCGCGATCGGGTCCCAAAGGGCCCATACGGTCGCCAAGCGGGAAGGTCCTTTGCCCATCAAGGCCAGGACTTCAGAGCAGTGGTAAACCCCACCGTCTCGTGGTAGGGTCAAGGCATGGAAAGATGTGACAAATGCAAGGGTACCATGTTGCTGGAACGGGCGGTGGACATGGACGCCGGCCTCGCCATCACCGTGTTCGCTTGCCTGAACTGTGGTCGGCGTAAAGCCGCGGAGCCTGAACCTCGACCATTGGTCTCCAGACGCTGAGTGACGCCGTCATGACAAGACCGAAAACGCGGTCGCTGACCAGCGACGAGAAAAAGGCGGCGGAAGCCGCCTTTCAGGGAGTTCCGTTCGATCCCGCCTGGTCGAATGCCGCCCGGGTGGTGTACGACGGGATCACCGAAGTTCTCGCGACGAAGGAGCGCCACTCTCTCGCGGAGCGGCAAGTCGAAACGGAGCCGGAAGCGGCGATGGTCATATGAAACCTGCTGTCAACCGAATCGCCAGCGTCCCCATGACGGCTCTGCTGTGCTGTCCCCAGTGTTATCGTCTCATCAGCTACGAAGTGGGACAGACCCAGGTCAAGTGCCAGAGTTGCGGAACCGCGCTCAGGAACCAGGACCTCCCGACCTCGATCGGCTCGTCTCTCCAGGACTGATACCTCGGGCTGCCTGCTCGATCTCCAACTGATCGTCCCTGCCGCGTTGGAATTGTCAACCCCACGCGGGAGGCCCTCTGCCATCCCGATGTAAATCAACGAGTTATGTTGTATTTTCGGGGCCGGCCGGGCAGGGAGGGGCTGTCACCCTCTGAAAACCGGTTGACATTTTAAGGGTAGCTGGGGCACCATGGGGCCCGCAATTTGGTTGTTCCGTGCTGACGACGTCTGGTCTCGATCGTCTGCATCCAACAGCGAGGAAAGGAACCACTTCTCAGGAGGAGGGAGCGACGATGAAGCGACTCTTGGGCACGTTGACTGGGCTGGCAGTCTCGATCACGCCGACGGTGGCATTGGCTGAGGGAGCGACTGCATACTCCAGAGGCAACGCGTTCTTATACTTTGCCGCGATCGCGGCCGTGCTGATCTTCGGCATCAACGACATCTTTCACAAGAAGTGGCTCACGTGGGCGAGCGCCATTGTGATCCCGATTGCGCTCTATTTGCAGTTGCCCGCGAAGTAAGGATGACGTGCTGTCGAGGGGTGAGGCGGGATCCCGAGTGTAGGGCGGGGGGCTGAGAGCGCTTCCTACCGCAACCCCAAGACGTCCATCATGTCGTACAGTCCGGGCGGCTGTTTGACCACCCACCGAGCTGCGCGAAGCGCCCCGCGCGCAAAGGTGTCCCGACTCTGCACGCGGTGGGTCACCTCGACGCGTTCCCCCATCCCCCCGAACAGCACCGTGTGATCGCCCACGATGTCTCCGGCCCGGATCGCCTGAATCCCGATCTCGCCGCGTCGACGTTCGCCGATGAGTCCCTTCCGGGCATACACTCCCACCTGGTCGAGGTCCCGGTTCATCGCTCTGGCGAGAATCTCGCCCATCTTCAAGGCGGTGCCGCTCGGGGCGTCTTTCTTCAGGCGGTGGTGGGCCTCGATCACTTCGATGTCGTACTCCTCCCCGAATGACTTGGCCATCTCGGCGATGACCTTGAAGATGATGTTCACGCCCACGCTCATGTTCGGAGAAAGGACGCAGGGGATTGGTTTGACCAGCGCCTTGAGCTCCGCGAGCTCTGGAGCGGAAAAGCCGGTCGTGCCGATCACCATAGGCCGTCGGTGTTGGACCACGATGCGCAGATGCTCGAGAGTCGCTTCAGGGGTCGAGAAATCGATCACGACCTCTCCCCGTTCCATGGCGGCGGAGAGATCATCCCGAATGACGATGCCGATGTGGCCGCATCCCGCCACTTCACCGGCATCCTCGCCGACGGTGAGGTGCCCCTTGCTCTCAACCGCCCCGACCAGCGTCAGCGCGGCCGATTCCTTCAGCAGCGAGACGAGTCTCGCGCCCATGCGGCCTGCCGCGCCGGCGACAATCACTTTAATCATCAGATCAACCCGTATTCCTTCATCACACGCGCCAGCTTTTCCCGGGATTCGGAAGCCATCGAACAGAGGGGTAAACGCAACTCCCCGTCGATTTTCCCCATCATGGCCAGCGCGGTTTTGACCGGGATGGGATTGGTCTCATAGAAGAGGGCGGTAAAGAGCGGGAACAGCTTGTCATGGAGGCGTCTCGCCCGGTCGAGCTGGCCGGCCGCGAACGCATCCACCATCGCGGCCATGTCGGCAGGCGCGATATTCGCGGTCACCGTGATCACGCCTTTGGCCCCCACCGCCATCATCGGGATCGTGAGCGGGTCGTCGCCGGACAGCACCGTGAACCGATCCCCGCAGGCTTGGATGATCTCGGAGACCTGCTGTAAGGACCCGCTGCCCTCCTTGATCGCCACGATGTTGCGGATCGCCGCCAGTCGTCCCACGGTGGACGGCAGCATGTTTACGCTGGTTCGGCTCGGGATGTTGTACAGGACCAACGGGAGATCCACCGCCTCCGCGATCGCCTTGTAGTGGCGGAAGAGCCCCTCCTGCATCGGCTTGTTGTAATAGGGCGTGATCAGCAACGCCCCGTCGGCGCCGACCTTTTTGGCATGCCGGGTCAGCGCGATGGCCTCGTCGGTGCTGTTGGACCCCGCGCCGGCGATGACCGGGACGCGGCGTTTGACCGTCTCGACGGTGAACGCCACCACGCGCTCATGCTCCTGATGCGTGAGCGTAGCGGACTCGCCGGTGGTGCCGCAGGGGACGATCCCGTCCGTGCCGTTGGCGAGCTGAAACTCGATGAGATCGCCCAGCGCCCGCTCGTCGACCCGTCCTTTCCGGAAGGGGGTGACCATCGCGACTATCGAGCCGGAAAACATGTGATCAACCTCCGTTGATCCGCTTACTACCTAACTCCTCACTTCTCACTGTTTCAAAGCCACGCGTCAGGCAGGATGCGCCCCTCAGACACCGCTCTGGCATCGCCCTGTAGATACACCTCGGTGAACGTGCCGCCGCCCGAGCCGAAGTGCACCGTCAGCTCCAGGCCGCTTCGGGGGACGAGCGTCACGGGAGACTCCACCTTGCCGACGAGGCTGGCGATGAGTGCCGAGGCGATCGCGCCGGTCCCGCAGGCCAGCGTCTCGTCCTCCACACCTCGTTCATAGGTCCTGATTCTGATCCGATGCGGGTCCACGATCCTGATAAAGTTGACATTCGTCCCGGCCGGCTGAAAGAGCGGGTGATGGCGGGTCGGTCGTCCGATTCCCACCACATCGACTGTGTCGGGATCGTCCACCAGGTACACGCAGTGCGGGACGCCCGTGTCAATGAAGTGCGCGTCGCGTTCGACCCCTGCGATCGGGACCCGGAGGTGGAGACGAAGCCCCGTCGGGTCCGGGAACCGGACCTTCACGGCTTCGGCGTCGCGCACCGTCCTGCCCTTTCGGCCAGGAAGCCCTGCCACCAGCTCGGCCTCGATCACCCCAGCGGGCGTTTCGATTCGCATCCGTCGTGGGGCGATCCGCTTGAGATACGCGAACCGGGCCGCGCACCGGGCTCCGTTGCCGCTGAATGCAGCCTCGCTGCCGTCGGCGTTGAAGAGACGCCACCGGAAATCGGCACGGCGCGAGCGCTCGATCAGGATCAGGCCGTCTCCCCCCACGGACATCCGATGGGCGCACACCTTGGCGGCCAGCGCACCCGCCCGCCGAGGGGCCACGACCCGCTCTCGATTGTCGATCAGGATAAAATCATTCCCGCTCCCGGACAGTTTCATGAACGGGATGGGCTTGTCTTTCCCTTTCACACTCTTTCCTCTCATCTCTCTTCTTCATAGGAATTGCTCAGCTATTGGGTGGGGCAGGACTCAGAGCGACTTCGCCGAAGGAGCGGGGCGCCCACCGTGGTCCTGCCCCACCCAGCCATCATCTGAGGAATTCCGGTATCGTTTCGCCGCGCACGAGATCACCATACTCTTCTCGCGACCTGATCACGTGCATCTCTCCGCCCTTGACCAACACCTCGGGCACGCGCGGCCTGGAGTTGTAATTGGACGCCATCGTGAACCCGTAGGCGCCGGCGCTCATGACCGCAAGCAGGTCGCCTGCCTTGACTTCCGGCATCGCGCGGTCTTTCGCGAGAAAATCGCTGGACTCGCAAACCGGTCCCACCACGTCGACGGTGCGCGTTTTCGCGTTCGGGACCTCGTACACCGGCCGGATCTCGTGATAGGCGCCGTACAGGCTGGGCCGGATCAGATCGTTCATCCCCGCGTCCACGATGACAAAGTGCTTGTCCTCGCCCGCCTTGGTGTACAGGACGCGGGTGACCAGGATGCCGGCGTTCCCGACGATCACCCGACCCGGCTCCATGATCAGCACGGATTTCAGGTCCCGCACCAGCGGGGAAATG
This sequence comes from Nitrospirae bacterium 13_2_20CM_2_62_8, assembly GCA_001914955.1. Classification (GTDB taxonomy): domain Bacteria; phylum Nitrospirota; class Nitrospiria; order Nitrospirales; family Nitrospiraceae; genus 40CM-3-62-11. Next base: position 13,349 of record MNDM01000019.1, read on the forward strand.
GCGACCGCGAACTCGTGGGGGAGCGGCGGCACCTCGTCCGAATAGGTGATGCCGAGTCCCCCGCCGATATTGATGTAGCGGATGTTGGCGCCGTGCCGTTGTAAGGTTTCGACCAGCACCAAGATTTTCTTCAACGCATCCACGAACGGCGCGATGTCGGTGAGCTGGGAGCCGATGTGCTTGTGCACCCCCACCACGTCGATGTGTCTGAGGGAAGTGGCCAGCTTGTACTCGTCAAGCGCACGGTCGGCGCTGATCCCGAACTTACTCTTTTTGAGGCCCGTGGAAATATAGGGATGAGTCTTGGGATCAATGTCCGGGTTGATGCGCAACGCCACCCGAGCTCGACGGCCCATCTCGGCGGCGACCTCGTCGATGACCCGCAGTTCGGCGGAGGACTCGACGTTCAACATCAGAATATCCGTCGCCAGCGCGTCCCTGATCTCTTCCCGGCTTTTTCCGACCCCGGCGAACACGATCTTGGACGGCGGGATGCCGGCCTTCAGCGCCCGGTACAACTCCCCCCCCGAGACGATATCCGCCCCGCTGCCCTCACGAGCCATCAGGCGCAGGATGGCGAGGTTGGAGTTGGCTTTCACCGCGTACGCCACGATGTGCGGGACGTTCTGAAAGGCCCCATCGAAGACCTGGTAATGCCGCACCAGCGTGGCATAGCTATAGACATAGCACGGCGTCCCGACCTCTTTGGCGATCCGGCTGATCGGCAGGTTCTCGCACGCGAGCTCCCCGTGCCGGTATTCAAAGTCATGCATCCTGCCAATCCTCTTCCAGCAGCTCGAGCCCTTTCAGCGAGAGGTCCTGCGTCGCGGCTTCGAACGCCTCCTTGAACTTGCGGTATCGAACTTTCGCATAGGGAGCCACGGCTTTCAGGGTCTCGACGTCCAACAGCGTCTGCAGGGCTCTCGGCGTCGCCTCCTTGAGATGTTCGAAGTTGATGATGATGTCCATCTTGGCCTTTTCAGCCGCCTGCTTGATCCGCTCCATCAACTCCCGGGCGTTGAGGTGATCCAGCGTGCCCTCCAGGTCCACGAACAGCGCCGAAAATTGATCATGGCGCTTGACTTTGATGTTCAGCCAGAGATCTCGGGCCGTCTGCTCGCCGATCTTGATCGCGTGCAGCGCATTGGGGATGAGCTGCTCGGTGTCAAATGTCGGCAGTTTGGCTTGGAGGCCCTTGAGAACCGCTGCCACCGGCGACAGGGTTCCCTTCGGACAGGCCCGCTTGACCAGCTTGCGGAACTGCCGGTTCATTTGAAAGCGCGCCGGAAGCCGCTGGTTGGTGGCCGACAACCGTGTCCAGATCGATGGCCAGGAGTAGAACTGGTGGTTGGCCCAGTAGAAGCCTTCCTGGAGTTGTTCCGGCGACATGCGGCTGGGATAGAAGACGACGTGCTTCCCGTCGTACTTCGCCCAATCCCGATCGAAGATCCGTCCGGAGTTGTTATAGCGCTCGTAGAGCGGCGTGCCGGGAAGCGGGGTGAGCACATTGAAGTAGGCCAGCTCCACCCGGTTCTTCACCAGAAACTCCACCGCCCGCTCGAAGACCGCTTCGTCGTCGTTGTCGAAGCCGAACACGATCCCGGGATTCACCATGATCCCGTGCTCGTGGAACATCTTGATCTCGTCCTCAAACTTCTGCACGCGGTTAAAGGATTTGTTCGTCTCCTGCAGACAGTCCTCGTCGAGCGACTCCATGCCCACGAAGACCGAGACACAACCACTCTCGGCCGCCAGCTTGACCATCTCCGCGTCGTCGCCCAGGAACAGCGTGGACTGGCATCCCCACTTAATCTTGAGCGGCTTGAGCGCCTCCCACAGCTCCCGGCAGTAGCCCCGGTTGCTGTTATGCAGGTCATCCACGAACGCGAAGATGGTTCCGTCCTCCAGTCCGATCCGGATACGCAACCCGGTCATGAACGCCTGCCACAGGGACCCCTCCCGCATCCGCTCCACCAACTCTCCGCGAATCCATTGCTTGATGCGGGTCAGCTCCTTGACGACTTCCGGCACCGGCCTGCGGCGGGTGGTCTTCCCGTTGAAGGGCGAGACGCTGCAGAACTCGCATTCGAAGTGGCAGCCCCGCGTCGTAAAGCTGCACTGCCGGGTCATGTAGGCATCCGGGCTCAAGAGCTCCACCTGCGGGCTGATGTAGTGCTCCAGCGCCGGGAACTGCGACATCTTATACATCCGCTTCATCGCCCCGGCCTCGAAGTCCGCCACCAGTTGAGGCCAGAGATCCTCGGCTTCGCCACACACGATCGCGTCGCAGTACCGGAGGGCTTCGTCGGGGCAGTACGTCGGGTGCACCCCGCCCAGGACCACCTTCTTGCCGCGTTTCCGAAACTCCGTGGCGATCTCGTACGCGCGCGGCGCGTAGCAGGTCATGACCGACAGGCCGACCAGGTCGCAGGGCCGGTCGAAGTCGACGTCCTGGACCGCTTCATCCACGAGGTCTACCTCCCAGTCAGGCGGCGTGTACGCCGCAATCACCGGTAGGCTGAGCTTGGGGAACCAGACCGCGCGGCGTTCGCTGGCGGTCAAGTGGTAGGGGTTGTTCCTCGGGTAAGGGTCGACCAGCAACAGGGTGCGGGTCTGGCCTGGTGAACGGATCAGTTGCATCGCGATACCCTCCTCAACGGGTCCCTATCGGTCGCGTCGACGGCAAGGGAACCTCGTCCTGCACCGGCGCCACTTCCTCGGGCTTTCGTTCGGCTTTGGCCGCCTTCTCTTTTTCTTTCTCTTTTGCCTTCTGTAGCTTCACGGCGATCGCAGTATCCTCCGGCGGAATCGGCGGTCCGACCGTCCCGCACCCGCCAATTATCCCCACTAACAAGATGCAGAGGAACTCCCAGCGCTTCATGGGAGAGCGTATCTCGTCTACCATCTCTCTTCCGCAGCGGAGCGGGTGGCGCCGACCAAACTCCCCCAAATGATGCGCATGGAGGTTTTCGCCATAGCGTGACCCACGAAACGGGGTGGCTGGGCTGACCCCTATTGCGCGCGTCCAGCGAGCACTTTCCGAAGTGCGCGATGCGCGAGCACGGGGGTCGGCCCGGTCGCCCCGTCCTCCGCATCATGGCGTCTCACCCGCGCCAGCCGAGGCTTCTTCCCTCCTGCTTCACGCCAGCATCTTCTCCAGCACCTTGATCCGCGCCTCCACCTTCTTCCTGGCAGTCCCGCCGATCTGCGCCTTTCGCTCGATCGCTCCCTCCACGGTCAGCACGTCCAGCGCGTCCTTCTCGAACCGGTCCGAGAACGTCCGCAAGTCAGCCAGCGTCAGTTCACGCAGGTCCCGCTTGCGGTCCAGGCAGGCCCGCACAAGGCGACCGACGGTTTCATGCGCCTGTCGAAACGGAATCCCTTTCACGACTAGGTAGTCCGCCAGCTCGGTGGCCAACACGTAGCCGGAGGAGGCGGCCCTCGCCATGGCCGGGCGCTGAACCGTCAGCCCCTTGATCAACTCCGTATACACGTCCACTGAGGCCGTCACCGTATCCAGCGCGTCGAACAAGGCCTCCTTGTCCTCCTGCAGGTCTCGATTGTAACTGAGCGGCAACCCCTTCAGGGTGGTCAGCAACGCCAACAGGTGACCGTACACGCGGCCGGTCTTGCCCCGGACCAGTTCCGGAACGTCCGGGTTCTTCTTCTGCGGCATCATGCTGCTGCCGGTGCAGAACCCGTCCGGCAACTCCACGAAGTGAAACTCCTGCGAGGACCACAGGACCAGCTCCTCGCTGAGGCGGGACAGATGCATCATCAGAATCGAGAGCGCCGCCAGCACTTCGGCCGCAAAGTCCCGGTCGGACACGGCGTCCAGACTGTTCTCGGTCACGGCCGTGAACCCCAGGAGCCTGGCGACGTAGCTCCGGTCCACCAGGAAGTTGGTGCCGGCCAGCGCGCCGGACCCCAGCGGCATCACATCCAGCCGCGGGAGCGCGTCCCGCATTCGTCCCTTGTCACGTTCGAGCATCTCCACATAGGCCAGCAGATGGTGCGCGAACAGCACCGGCTGGGCGCGTTGGAGGTGTGTGTACCCCGGCATGACCACGTCCAGGTGTCTCCGCGCCTGATCCAGGAGCGCCCGCTGGAACCGCTTCACCTTCCCGAGCACGGACCCGAGGGCGTCTCGCAGATACATGCGGATGTCCAAGGCCACCTGGTCGTTCCGGCTCCGGCCGGTGTGCAGCTTGCCCCCCACCGGTCCGATCAGCTCGATGAGCCGCCGCTCGATCGCCATGTGAATGTCTTCGTCCTCCGGGGCGAACGGGAAACGGCCCGCATCGATTTCGGCTCGAACCTCCCCCAGGCCGCGGATGATGGCGGAGGCATCCCGATGCGGCAGCACATCGGCCAGCTCGAGCGCCTTGCAGTGGGCGATGCTGCCCTGAATGTCGTACCCGTACAGGCGCTGGTCGAAGGAGAGAGAAGACGTAAAGGACTCCACCGCCCGGTTCGTCTGCTCCCGGAACCTGCCGGACCAGGCTTTGCGCGCGGGTTTGGCCGTACGGGCCTTGGGGGGTACGGATCGGCCTGTCCGCGGTTTCCGCTTGCTCATGACGCCGCCTTCCTCGTGATGGTCTCCGCGATCATCTCGTGCCCGGCTCACGCTTGGTCTTGGGCCGCTGGGCGCGAATGGCCAGCCGCAGCGCGTTCAAACGAATGAACCCTTCCGCGTCCTTCTGGCGGTACGCCTCATCCTCCTCGAAGGTGGCCAGGTCCAGGCGGTAGAGCGACCGGTCCGATCGCCGGCCGACCACCGCGCAACTTCCCTTATAGAGCTTCACGCGGACGGCGCCGCTGACGTCCTGCTGAGCCTCGTCGAACGCTTTCTGCAGCATCTCTCGCTCCGGCGCGTACCAATACCCGTAATAGATCATCTCGGCGTAGCGCGGGATCAGGCTGTCACGGAGATGCTGGACCTCGCGATCCATCGTGATGGACTCCAAGCCCCGGTGCGCGGCATGCAGGATCGTCCCCCCCGGTGTCTCATAGACCCCCCGCGACTTCATGCCCACGTAGCGGTTCTCGACCAGATCCAGCCGGCCGACGCCGTGTTCCCCGCCCAGGCCATTCAGGTGGGCCAACAAGGTGGCCGGGCTCATCCGCTTGCCGTCCACCGCCACGGGGTCGCCTCGCTCGTAGTCGATTTCGACCAGGCGTGGCTTATTGGGGGCCTTCTCGGGCGAGACCGTCATCCGAAAGATTTCGTCCGGAGGTTCCTCCCAGGGGTCTTCCAAGATGCCACCTTCGTAGCTCACGTGGAACAGGTTCAGGTCTATGCTGTACGGCTTGGCCTTCGTGGCCGACACCGGGATACCGTGCGTCGAGGCGTATTCGATGAGCTCCCGACGCGAGCGGAACGTCCACTCCCGCCAAGGCGCGATGACCCTGACCCTCGGCTCACACGCCAGGTAGGTCACCTCGAAGCGGACCTGGTCGTTGCCCTTCCCTGTCGCCCCATGCGAGACCGCATCCGCTCCCTCCTTCAGCGCGATCTCCATCTGGCGGCGTGCGATCAGCGGCCGGGCGATGGCGGTCCCCAGGAGGTAACTGCCCTCGTACGCCGCATTGCCGCGGAGCATCGGAAAGATGTGGTCCTTGACGAAGGCTTCCCGCAGGTCCTCGACGTACACCTTCGACGCTCCGACCGCCAGGGCCTTCGCCTTGATCGCCTTCAGATCCTCCCCCTGACCCAAATCGGCGCAGAAGGCGACGACCTTGCAGCCGTACGTTTCCTGCAGCCACTTCAGGATGACCGATGTGTCCAGGCCTCCCGAGTAGGCCAGCACCACTTTTTTGATCGGGTTGCGGTTCATGTGCCCCCGATCTTCCGTTTCCCGCGTCCAAGCCACTCGACCAGGATCGCCTTCTGCATGTGTAGGCGGTTCTCGGCCTGGTCCAGCACTACGGATTGCGGGCCGTCCAGGACGCCGGCGGTGATCTCCTGCCCCCGGTGCGCCGGCAGGCAGTGCATGACGATCGCGTCCGGGCGGGCGCATTTCAGCAGGCGCTCGTTGAGTTGGTACGGGGCCAGGGCCTTCAGGCGGCGTGATTGCTCCCGCTCCCGCCCCATGCTGACCCAGACATCGGTGTACACCACGTCGGCCTCCTTGACCGCCACCTGGGGATTCTCGCCGATCTCGATCGACCCGCCGGTATGCTCCGCCTCCACACGCGCCAGATCCACGATCCGTTGGTCCGGCTCGTAGCCGCTCGGGCATCCGAGGCTGATGGCCATGCCCATTTTGGCCGCTCCTTCGATCAGCGAGTTGGCCACGTTGTTGCCGTCTCCGACGTAGGCCAGCTTTACGCCGTTCAGGGCGCCCTTCTTCTCCCGGATGGTGAGCAGATCGGAGAGCGCCTGGCACGGATGGCACACATCCGTCAGTCCGTTGATGACTGGAATCGTCGCCTGTCGCGCCCACTCTTCGACCGTGGCGTGGTCATAGGTTCTGAGCACGAGCCCGTCCAGATAGCGCGAGAGCACGCGGGCCGTGTCCGCGATGCTTTCGCCGCGACAGAGTTGAATGTCGGTGGCCGACAGGAACAACGACTTCCCGCCGAGTTGAGTGATGCCGGCCTCGAAGGAGACCCGGGTCCGCGTGGACGGCTTCTCGAACAGCAGGCCCAGCGTCGCGCCGGTCAGGTACTGATGGGGCCGGCCACGCTGCCGCATCGTTTTCAGCTCGCGCGCCAACCGCAAGAGCCGCACGATCCGGCTCGCCGGGATCGCCCCGATCGTCAACAGATCTTTCCCGCTTCCACCTCCGAGCGGAGGCGGCTGACGCGTTGCTCGGAGAGCCCGTCCGGTCATGGAGCCTCCATGCTCTGCTAGACTCGCTTGCTCAGAACCTGCGACAGGGTGTCCAGAAGCCGGTCGATCTCGCGCTGGGTGATGATCAGGGGTGGGACGAACCGCAACACCCGCTCCATCGTGCAGTTGATCAAAAGGCCGCGGGCAAGACAGTCCGTCACCACCGGCCTCCCGTCGATCGCGAGCTCCATGCCCAGCAACAGGCCTAACCCTCGAACGTCCTTGATGATAGGTAGGCGGTCCTTGCAGTCCAGCAGGCCCTTGACCAGATAGTCCCCCATGCGGCGACTCTGCTCGAGTATCCGGCCCTCTAACAGCACGCGCAGCACCGCCAGGGCCGCGGCACAGGCCAGCGGATTGCCGCCGAAGGTGGAGGCATGCGTGCTCGGCGTGAACACGGCCGCCGCCTCATCCGTCGCCAGGCAGGCGCCGATCGGGACGCCTCCGCCGAGCCCCTTGGCCAGCGTCATGACGTCCGGTTGGACGCCCAACTGCTCATAGGCGAACAACGTGCCGGTGCGGCCCATGCCGGTCTGGATTTCATCAAACATCAGCAGCACATCCCGAGCCTGGCATAACTCGCGCAGCCCCTTGAGGTAGGCGCGATCAGCGACGTGGACCCCTCCCTCGCCCTGGACCGGTTCCAGCATCACCGCAGCGGTGTGGCTGGTCAGGGCCTTCTCGACTGCGGGCAGGTCGTTGAAGGGGACGTAGGTGAAACCGGCGAGCAGCGGCTCGAACCCTTTCTGCACCTTCTCCTGACCGGTGGCGGTGAGAGTCGCCATCGTCCGGCCGTGAAAGGACTGCAGCATCGTGATGATCTCGTACCGGTCAGGGCCGTACTTCTCATGCGCGTACCGCCGGGCCAGCTTGATCGCCGCCTCGTTCGCCTCCGCTCCGCTGTTACAAAAGAAGACTTTCTTGGCGAATGAGTGGTCCACCAGGGCTTGGGCCAACCTGACCTGGGGCTCGGTGTAATAGAGGTTTGACGCGTGCAGGAGGTGCTGCGCCTGTTTCTGGATGGCGGCGACCAAATCCGGATGCGAGTACCCGAGCGTGTTGACCGCAATCCCGGCCACAAAATCCAGATATTCCCGGCCTTCCAGATCATAGACGCGGCTGCCCCGACCGCGCACGATCGAGATCGGCGCGCGAGCGTAGGTGTTCATCAGAAACCGTTCCGCGTCTTGTCGCAATTCATCGGTTGGCATGCTGTGCGCCCTCCGCGTTAATCTCGTGAAATTAACACATGGCTGACGTCAAAGCAACACGAAACTCCCGGAGGGGCCTCTTGTATCCTCTTATCAGCATTGGGGAATTTCGTCTTCGCGCACTTGAGCCACTGGACCAGGAGTGCTATAAGAGCACGCGATGAAAGCCTGCGGAACATGCGAACAGCCAAACTCCGATGATGCCCGATTCTGTCACCAGTGCGGCTCACCCTTTTCGGCGCCATTGCAGGAGGAAGCCGCCCCGCTCCCGCTGGAGGAGGCTCAACTCTGGCGCGCGTTTATCGGCCCCAACGCCGATCGTTATCTGGAGCAGTTCCGCAAGTTCACGACCGGCGAGACGCCGGGCTTTGCCTTCACGTGGCACTGGCCGGCCTTCCTGGTCGACCCGTTCCTCTGGTTTCTCTACCGCAAGATGTATCTGTACGCCTTGGTGTACGCGGTGGGGCCCGTGGTCTCGGCCTATCTGACCGGGGATTATGCGGTGGGGATTGTCTGGCGCCTCATTGCGGGGGCGAGCGCCAATTACATTTACTACTGGCATGTGAAGGAGCACCTGGCTGAGATCCGCACGAAGGGGACCTTCGACAGCGCCGCACGAGAGCGACTGCTCCTGGACCTCGGCGGGGTCCAGCCCTATGTCATCTGGCTGGGTGTGGCACTGTACGCATTGATGCTCGCGCTGCTGATCGAGGTCATTCGTGAGGGTCCGCCGGAAGGGAAAAAGAGCCAGGGCGGCGGTTCAGCGGGTGGGGTGCTGGGGACGCGACATCTGCCAGGTAAACCAGGACCGAAACCATTCGAAGTCATGCTGGTACGCCGCGCCGCTCGGCTCGGCGGCGGTGCTTTTTTGCTCGAGCTGAGTGTAGGTGCGCGGCCAGTTCTTTTGCCACCAGGCTTTGAGCTCATCAGGGGCGTAGGGCGGCCCGTTAGGCTGATAGATGCCGGCGGCCGAAATCACGTCGGCGATGAGCGGCCAATACCGGTCTTTCCCCAAGCCTAACGCCTTGAAATGCTCCCGCAACAAGAAAACCACCCAGAGCTCGGCGCTGTGCTTCTTGTTATGCTTGAAGGGCTGGGTCTGTTTGAGGGGGATCGGGTCAAAGTTTTTGATGACTGACGTAAAGTCGGGACCGCCGTAGCTGCCGGCCACTTCGGCAATACCCTCCAGCATGCGGGCCAGTTCCACCTCCACCACCGGCCGGGTCTGGGAAGACTCCGATGAAGGGTCGGTGGCAGCCGGGTTCGTGGCCGTCAGCAGCTCAATCAGCGGCTTGAGCTCGCGTAAGCGGACAACCGCGCTCTTCAGAATCTGCTCGGATTCCAGCCAATAATCCTGGTCGTTCTTTGACGTCCGCTCGCGGCCAAGAGGAGGCAGCACCGAGGGGATCCAGTAGCGCAGCAGCACAAACAGGATGTAATGGACATCGCCGCCAACGCGCTCGAGGCGTTCCAGTACACCATCTTGACCCAGCGCGTTCTTGAAAAAGAGCTGGCCGCGTTCCACCACGCCGAGCCGCCGAGCCATACTGACCCACCACTGTTCGATCTCGTGCCACGCGGGCTTCTGTGACGGATGTCGGGACTCTGGAATGGGCATGCCACACTCGAAATCTGGTTGGACAAGAACGCTTTGGTGCTGTTCAGATTGCAACGGGTGATGACGCGCGCAGTCTGAGGCCGCCTGCCCTCCTGCCCCCTACGAATTGCAATGGGTCTATGCAAGAGATGATGACGCGAGCAATCAGAGCTAGCTCCGCGACCCCACTGGGTGAGGGTTTCGGGAGGGGAAGGGAAGGGAAGGGAAGGAGCTTCCGCCTTGCGTGGGAGAGATGGTTTGCGTATCCTGTCGCTCACGGAAGGAGAGGCAGGGGACATGGCTCAGATGGTGCTGCTCCGTCACGGGGAGTCGCAGTGGAATTTGGAGAATCGCTTCACCGGGTGGGTGGACGTGCCCCTCTCACGGAAAGGGGAGCAGGAAGCCCGGGTGGCCGGCCAGAAGCTGATCGGGTTCCGATTCGATCGCGCGTACACCTCCGTGCTCAAGCGGGCGATCGACACCCTGAACATCGTCTTGACGGTGATCGGTCAGACCGACATCCCGATCGAGAAGGACCAGGCGCTCAACGAGCGGCTGTACGGCGACCTCCAGGGGATGAACAAGGCCGAAACCATCAGCAAGTACGGCGAGCGCCAGGTGAAAATCTGGCGGCGCAGCTACGATGTGCGCCCTCCGGGCGGGGAAAGCTTGAAGGACACCGCGGACCGGGTGCTGCCGTATTACGAGCGCCGGATCAAACCGGAACTCCTCGCCGGCCGGACCCTCATCGTCGCTGCCCATGGGAACAGCCTACGGGCGCTGGTGATGCACCTGGATCGGCTCTCGCCCGACGAGGTCCTCGAACTCAACATCCCAACCGGCGCGCCCCTCCTGTATGAGTTCGACGCGGCCGGAGCCGTCCTAGCTCATCGCTACCTCTGATCGTTCATTCCGCAGCGACGCTCACTCGTCGGTCAGATTGAGTTCCGCCACCAGTTCGCCGATCGGATCCACCGGGACGAGGTCAAGGAGCAAAGCGAGGATCTTCTGGCGGTCCTCAGACGGCACGGCCCCACCAGACTCCAGGATGGAAGCGGCCTCGGCGGAGACCATCACAGGAGTGCCCCTCTCCTGCACGACCCCGTCGTAGCTGGACCGGCGTGATTCCATTTCCTCCAAATACTCTTGCACATCCTGCCCCTCTTGCCCGAGCTCGGACTGCCAGGACTTGACGAGGCGCTGCCGGAGTTCGCCGAAGACCCGCTCCTGGCTCGACTTCGGCAGCGCAACCTGCAACGCAGAGTGCACCCAGAACAGGCTGAGTGACAGCACCTCGCGTGTAATTTGCCGGGCCTGGTCGGGCGTGGTGTCAATCCCGTACTCCTCGAGCGTCGCGCGTGGCACGGCATGCGGGATCATCGCATAGAGCGCTTCGGCGGCCTGGGATGGAGTCATCGGGGACGGTGACATACAGCAAATGACCAGGACAAGAACCGAGTGCACCACACACCGCAGAGCATAACGGAGAACGGGGGACCGGGCAACTGGGGCAGCGGATCGAGCGGGATGGCACAGCTTGTGGCGCATCACACCCTGTGGTACAGTCCCGCGACGATCTCTCTCAACCAGAGCGCCACATCGAGAAGGATGGGAGGCAGACACCAATGGCAATCATGAAACGGAAAGGCCCCTTCCTATTCTTCAGGGCGATGCGTGTCCTAGGACTGGCTAGTCTGTTGGCCGCGACCTCGCTTGTGGCGGCTGTGGAGCCTGGCGAGGCTCAGGAGAAGCGATGGGGCGTCGGCACCGACGTCGGGTTCATCAGCGGAAGCGTAGACGGGACCGTGTTTGCGCTGAACTTCAACCTGGACTATTACCTGGACAGGGCGTTTTCGTTCGGCCCGATGCTGCAGCTGGTGCCCGGCGGCGACCTGACCCAGGTCGCCGTGGCGGGAGTTGCGCGGTATCACTTTCGGTTCGACGACGTGAACGTCGTGCCGTTTGCCGGCATCGGGTTCGTTCATGCCAGCCTGGAACGAGGCAGTGGGCCGGGCAGCTTGGATACGAACGACACAAGCTACTACATCCCGCTAGGCGTCACCTTCGAATACCAGCTTGCTAAGAAACTGGCGCTGGCCAGCACCGTGATGCTCAACCTCCACGACCTGAACCTGGACCCGCCGATCGGGAGGGATCGAACGAGTGTCGCCGTGATGTTCGGCTTTCGGTTTGGACCGTGAGTGGGCGCGGGAGAGGGGTCCGCCGGGCCCCCTCCCGTTGTAAATGAGGCGATCGAGATGCGCAGCGGGTGGTCGCTCTACAAGTATGAGGGACAGTGGTACAAACAGAAGTTCGTTGAGGCGATTCTCTCCGACAACAAGCTGGCAATCGACATCGCGGCCGAAGAGGGCGACACGGTCACGGTGACCGCGGTCTCCACCGACGGCGTCACCTACAAGGGCGATTATCGCTACCGGGAGGGGAGTTACTCGAACGGCGAAGTGTCGCTTGAGCGATATAGGGGGCCCTCAGGCGACATCTTGGCTGGGGAATGGCAGGAGGCCGGTGGACCGAAAGGCGACTGGATTCTCAAGGTGAACGCGGCGGAAGGCTGACGCGAGGCCGCGGAGGCATCCAGCCGGCGGGGGATTCCGTACATGAGAAGAGCGGGGACATTCAAACCAGGGAGGGGATCATGAAAAAGCTAGCAGGGATGGCGATGCTGGTGGCCTGCGCACTGTTCATCGGAATCGATGGGTGGGCCCAGATGGGCTCGGCCGCACCGGCGCTGCAGACGGCGGCCGGGTCCAAAGCGGAATCGCACAATAAGGAAGGCATCGAGCACTATAACAAAGGCCACTGGGACGTCGCCAAGAAGCACTTCACGGAGGCGGCCAAGGAGGATCCCAAGTCGGCCGAGGTCCATTACAACGTGGCGTTGACCCTGGATAAGCTGGGAGACCACAAGGGCGCCACGGAGCATTTCAAGACGGCCTTCGATCTGGGGAAGAACAACGCCGACATCCAGAATTCCGGGATTCTCAAAGCCCACCTGAAGATGAAGTAGGCGGCCCTCAACCAACCGCCGGTGCGCTCTTCCACGAAGGGTTGCGGTATTTACTGCCAATCCTTGACTTGCTTCATGCGTAGGGATATTTTTCACCCCATGATGACGAGGCCGAGGAGCACGATCTGTCTTCGGAGCCCGTCAGACGCAATGAAACAAGTGCTCCCTCAAGACTCGGCCGGGCAACCGACCCGGCCCTTGAGGCGAGGAGACAGCAGGGAGGTGCACGATGCCAGTGGGATATAGGCGGATGATGGTTGCCCGTATCGGCGCGGCGGTTGGCTTTGTCTGTGGGACGCTCGGCCTCCTGGCGGGACTGATGGATCGTACCTGGAAGCTGTGGCCCTCCGGATGGTTTTTAGGCGGGTCCGTGGTCACGCTGGTCGCGCTGTTCCTGCTTCTAGACGGCGCGATCGCGTCCCAGAAGGCTAAGCACTGATTCGCCTCTCCGGGCTCACGGACTCTCTTCAGCACAGCGGTACCGGTTTTGTTCCTGACGGACGTCGCGTGGCTGAGATTGAAGGAAAGCTGGGTTGATCGAGGTCGGCGGCAGGAATTGCGGCGCCTGGGAGGACGTGAGTGTGGGCCCTGCGGGTTGGGCGCGCCGTCGCCGGAGCTATGGCGCGTAGGCGACCGAAGTCAAGACTCGTTCGGACTCTGCGTGAGGTGGGGGGCTTCGACGTGTCTGAGCGCCTCGAGGGCTGCGGAGATCTCTTGACGGGATGTCGCCAGGCCTTCCAGTTCTAGACGATGTCTCAGAATAAGCTCGTCCACCGTGGCTTTCAGTCGCTCCCCGAGCTGGTCTCGCTCTTGGGCCGTTCGCGCGAGCAGGTCCCGATTCCTCGCTAACTCCTGCTGCAGCCCCTCGCAGACCGCGTGGAGCTCGTGTGTCTCCAGCAAGGCCGCTTCCAACTGTTTCATACGAGCAGCGAGGTCCGCGTCGAGGATCGCTCGTTCCGCTTCGCTCTGTTGCCAGCGCTCCTGCAGTCTCTGCAGAGACTGGGCCCACACCCGGAGCTCGCCTGGCCCCAGGGCCGGCTTCTCCGGGAAAGCTTGCTCGCCTTGCAACGCCTTGACCGCAAGTTTCAGCCAATCCATGAAGAGGGTGATCTCGCGCAACTGTGTGCTGACCGACGAGGGGGGATTTTCCTCTTCCGAGAGCGGCTTCGCCAACCGGGCCGGTTCCTTGAGCGGATCCAGCCCCTGCACCGTGGTGAGTCGGTGGAATTCCAGCAGCACCGCGACGCAGTGGCGGCAGAAGGGGCGCTCCGGTGACGTACAGGAGCAGCGGGTGAACAGGCTGTTATGGTCCAGATAAATTCTTTGTTGATAGCGCCCGGACTCCCCCTCCACTTCGGAGGCGAGGCCCAACTCGTCGAATTCAAGGATCTTGACGCGATGGTGGGAAAGGTACTGGAGCCCCAGCTTAAACGTCGGGGCCGTGACCGCCGACTGAAGCGTGTAGGGGTAGATCTGATCGATCCGCTGAGCGGTGCAGGGGATTTTATTGTACATGTAGACCACGCTCACGCCAGGTTGGCACTCCGTAAAGCAAACAGATACGTTTGTCAAGCCAAAAATTTGAGGTCAACGAAATGAGCCCGTCCTCCAGTCCCGAGGAACAAGCGGACAGGTAGGCCCGTAATGGAACGCCTGTCCGCGGGCCCGCAACCTCGACGAAAGTCTTCTACTTATTGAATCTCACCACGATCGCGCCCATCAGGTCGCCCTGCTTGAAATCTTTCTTAGGGCTGTCGGGGTGGGCATTATGGCAATCCGCGCAGGATTGAACGATCGCAAAGTCCGCGGCCAAGCCCTTGAACTGATTCCCATCGGCAAACGTGAGCACCTTCTGGTCTGGATTGGCCATCATCTTTTTCAGCGCGTCAGTCTCGGCCTGGGTCTTCGGCAGGTTGGACTTGTAGATTGGAGTCAGCCCGATCAAGCCCAGCTCGAAGTCTTTGAGCTCGGCGCCCGCCGCCTTCACGAACTGGGCCGGCAACATGATCGCGTGATCGTCCTTCGCCCAGTTCTCGTTCGGCTTGATGCCCGCCTTCTTGGCTTGCTCGATAATGCCCTTGACGTAGACGGTCCGAAACGCCTTGACCGTCGCGAGAATGTACTTGGCTGTCTGCTCTTGGGATATGTCAGCGGCAAACACGAGCGGCACGGCGATGCTCAGCGCCAGCAGCATCGTCATGACGCTTGTCCGCACTCCCACCTTACGTCTCATCTCGGCCTCCCTGGTGTGAGGTGATGGATCGGGCTGTGACGAGGTCCTTGCCTACGGCCTACGCCTTTTTCGACCCGATTGTCAAGATGTGATCTTGCGGTGCGGCCTTCGGAGGCCTCGCCGGCTAGCTCCGGAGAGCCCTAGTGATCGCTGGCCGCAGAGTGACGACCTTGGAGTGCACTGAAACAGGAGAAGCTGGCTGGCCGGGAGAGCCGGCCGCGAAGGCGAAGGGATTAAGAGGGACTCAACAGCGATAGTAGCTCAGGGACGAAATGACCCCGGCTTCAGTTGCCTGAAAGACCATGCGACAGGTGCTTCGCAGATCACCATATTTCAGGGTGTAGTGGCCAGGCTCCTGCGTGTACACGATGGTGCTGCTTCCAACGAGCATCCCCGGATCGCCGAGAGGGACCTCCAGCGTTGGAGGGCCCCAGGATCGGACCAACTCCTCACGGTGATGACCGACCCAACCTTCTGCTCTGTAGGTATAGTGAGTCCCACATCCGGCGAGAAGGACTAGGCTCAGGCAAAGACTGAGAACCATAGCGCGCATGGTTTTGACCCTCTACTGATATGCCCAGCAGGACCTGACCCTGCGAGTGAGCAGCTTTCCTTAATGGCCTGAATTGTAGCACATCTCCCCCACAGGTCACGCCCAAAGCACGAATCTGAGCGAGCTGCCCCTGGGGGCCGAGGGGCGAGAGGAGGTCTTGTTTTACCTCCGAGGACCGGCGGAGCAGGAATGGGGGACACGGGAGGCACGTGGGTCGAGATGCGCCTTGCCGTCGTCTGCTCGCGACCCCCCTACCGGTACGGCCTGCCCGAGCCACTGCTCGATCGCGCGAAGCTGGCTTCTCTCCTCGGGCATCACAAAGGTGGATGCGCGGCCTTTTGCCTGTACCCTGGCCGTCCGGCCGACCCGGTGCAGGTAGTCCTCGGGGCTGTTCGGCAGGTCATAGTTGATGACGTGCGCGATCTCGTTGACGTGAATCCCGCGCGCCATGATATCGGTCGCAACCAGTACCCGGTATTTGCCGCGCTTGAATCCCTCGAGGGCGTCGCGCCGTTGGCCCATCGTGCGATCGCCATGGAGCACGGCCGTCGGCACCCCCTCATCCACCAGCATCCGGCCCACGCGGTCGGCCCGTCTTTTCGTGCGGGTAAAGACCAGCGTCGTCCCCGGCTCTTCATTCACCAGCCAGCGTAGCATGGAGTTCTTCTGCTCCGGGCTCGCATGAAAGACCTTCTGCTCGGCGGCCGAGGGGGTTGTCCCGGCCGACGCCTCCTGCGCGCGGACCGGCTGCCGCAGGCGCGTCCTGGCCAGCGCGCTGACGTCCTCCGGCATGGTTGCCGAAAAGAGCAAGGTCTGTCGCTCCTCGGGGAGCGCGTCCAGAATCTGGTTGATCTGCGGCGCAAAGCCCATGTCCAGCAGGCGGTCGGCCTCATCGAGCACGAGGATCTTGATCGCCAGCAGGTTGATCGTGCCCCGCCACATGTGGTCGAGCAGGCGTCCGGGAGTGCCGACGACCACGTCCGGGCCTTGCCGGAGCGCCCGTTCTTGCTGTGGCATGTTCGCCCCGCCTACGATCAGCGCGGCACCGATGCCACGCCCCCGGCCGAGCTGGTCGACGACCTTCTGAACCTGCATGGCCAGCTCCCGCGTCGGCGCCAGGATCAACGCCCTGGTCCCACGCCCGTGTGCCAGGCGCTCGATCATCGGAATCACGAATGCGGCGGTCTTGCCGGTCCCGGTCTGCGCGCACCCGATCACATCCTGACCGGCAAGCGCGTGGGGGATGGCTTTTCGCTGGATCGGCGTGGGACAGGAATACCCGGCCGTGCCGATGCCGGCGAGCATGTCTGCGGACAGACCAAGACCTTCGAACGAAGAAACGGTTACAGTCATCACAACCTCTGATTTGCGGGGGACTGAGTCGTTACGTGAGAATCAGGAAGGATCCTGGATGGAGAGAAGTGTGAGCAGCGCTCCGGTCAGGTCTTGTCTGTCTCGTATCAGTCTTACCCTGGTGAAGGTCCAGTCTACTTACTTCCTTGCCTTGGACCAGAACGACAAGGTGGCGTCAGTGTACGGGACAACCTGTGGGAAGTCAAGCGGCCCTGGCTCTCTCGGCTCTCCGCATGGCCCGCTTTAACTTGATCAGCTCTCGTCGGGCCAGCGCAGATTCGAGATGCAAATCCTCGAGTTGCACTCTGAGGTGGGCGATCTCCTGCCTGTGGAGGTCCCGGCACTCGGCTCGGCTGAGACTGCCCCAGATGCCCTGCTTCCCGGCGCGCCTGATCCGTTGGTCGAGCGATTCGCCCAGCCGTCTTTTGCGCGTGCTCAGGAGCGACTTCAGCGCGTGCTGTCTCAGTTCGATCTCGGCTTGTTCAGTCATAACTTCTCCGACTCCTCAACATGGTCACGCGGCCCGTTCGGGGGCATTCGCCATCACGGCGGTCGCACGACAGAAGCGATCCTCCTGGAATGCGCCGCGGAGTCGCTCGGTGATGCCTTGGCGGTACACCGCGCTCTCCTTCTCCATCATGATGAGGCCCTGGTCATCCAGGAGAATGACCAGATCCTCCTCGGCGGCAAGGAGCCGCTGCGGCTGCCCGACATCGATCCGATACTGCGTCCTCCCATCCGGATTGCGTTTCACCCCGGTGACCATCTCGGTGAGACCGTCAACCGCCCCTCGATGATCCTCCAGCCGGTACTGGACTTTGGTCTTGTCCGGAATGCGCACCCAATCCTTCACGGCCGCTTCCTTCCGTCCGCTGCCGGTGGACTTCCCTGATGAGTTCGATACTAGCATGGTTCTTCATCTCCCATTGGGCTACTGCGTCAATCTCAACAAACTTGAGATCCCCGCCGTGTCCGTTCGCGTCTGCGCCTCGTTCCTCCAACGCCGGTACGAGCATCTGCAGCGGCTACCTGTTTTTTCTTGGCCGGGGGCGTGAGCGTATCGATTCCTTTGCCATTGGAGTGCACCCGCGCTCGCCCCGACCGGCTGTAGACTTGCCAGATCCCGCCAGCGCTGTGCCGGGCGGACGAGCTCGGCACCGGATCGGTTCCACGTGGGCTTTCCGATTGGCTTCGATGCCGGGGTCGATGGCCTCCCCACACAGCAGGCATCGCCATCCGGAAACAGTGTCGCCGCTCCCTGCTTCCTTCATTCTGATGGTCATCATCAGGCCGTGACAGCGTGGGCAATGCATCTGTGACCCTTCCTGGCTCGTTCCCGCACACTGCTCGAGGTTACGACACCTTCTTCGACGCTCCCGCCCACACGATGCAGGCATATCGCGAAGAGGTCGGCTTCCTCTTGAAGCGGAGCCGCCGGAACATCTCGATGAGGGACCACATTTTGATCATGTCAGGCCTCTTGTATGAAGAGCTGCCCGGCTCCTGCCTCAGGCACATGACAGGGTCCGGTCCTGGCGTTCAACGCCAGGGGATGCAGCACGTCGAAGAAACTGAGGCGTAAGAAGCGGCGGAGACTGGGGAATCGATCGCGCGAGGAAGGAGATGGTGAGCGCGACCAATGGGACAGTCGGCGTGGCTTAAAACGTCATGGGGTCATGCTACGAGGTCAGGGACGGTCTGTCAAGCTGTATCTGGGCGGCCAGGAAAGCGTGCGCGGAGCGCCTTCGTTCCCTTGATGGACCCACCGCCCGCGAGCGCCGTGCCCGTACAAGCCCGTGAAAGAATTGGTGCGCCCGGGGCGACTCGAACGCCCGACCTGCGGGTTCGAAGCCCGACGCTCTATCCAACTGAGCTACGGGCGCCCGGGGCTATTACAACCACTTCGCGCAGCCGCTTGTCAAGAATGGGGTGTGAGGGGCTACGAAAAACAAGGGGGGCCGCCGGAGTGCAGCGGTCCCCCTATTAGGATGGTCTCTCTACTCTGGTCTTCGTCCCGAACCGAAACGATCCGTCTACCAGCGATCCCGGTCGCCGCCGCCGCCACCCCCGCCGTAGGCGCGCTTCTCCTGCGGTCTGGCCTCGTTCACGACCAGGGTACGCCCTCCCATCGACGAGCCGTTCAGCGCGGCAATGGCTTTCTGCGCCTCCTCGCCGGTCGCCATTTCCACAAAGCCGAACCCTCGCGACTGCCCGGTGTACCGGTCCGTGATGACTTTGGCAGACTGCACCGTGCCGTACTGCGCGAAGAGCTCACTCAGTTGCTGCTCGGTGGTGGAATAGGGAAGGCTGCCCACATACAATTTGGTACTCACAGCTACCTCCACTGCTGATGATATTGTCTTGGGAAGAGGGAATGGGGAGCAGAAGGAGAGACGCCACGGCGCGCGACGAATTGCACCACCAGGTCACTCACGCTATCTGGCCAGCTTCCTCTCGCAAGCCAACATCGGGTCAGGGCCTCTCTACTCGGCTCTCCATCACTCGGCCCCGTAGTGATGAATTGCGGGCCAAGCATAGCATGGCATCAGGTTCAGATCAACAATCCGGCGAGTTTTGAACACGGGCCAGGATGGCCTCCGCCACCTGGGCCAGAGTCCGTCCGTCGGTCTGAATGACGTGGTCCGCCGCGGCCTTATAATGAGGTTCCCGCTCGCGCAGCACCTCTTCGACTTCGTCCGTGAACGACTTGGCGCCGGTGAGGGATGGGCGCTGGGTGTCCCCTCCGATGCGCTCGGTGATGGTCCGGACCGCGGCCGTCAGCCAGAACAGGGTCCCTTTTGCCTTCAGGGCCTCCACGTTCCGCGGTCTTAGGATTATCCCGCCGCCGGTGTCGATGATCAGGCGGTCTTTGCCGGACAGCTCCAGGCACGCGTCGGACTCCAGGTCCCTGAAACGGTTCCAGCCGAATTGCTTGACGATCTCGGGGATGGAGAGGGTCGCGCGCCTGACCACCTCGGCGTCGGTGGAGACGAGCTGGCGTCCCAGCCGTTCCGCCAAGAGTTTCCCGACGCTGGTCTTGCCGGTTCCCCGATAGCCGATGAGCACTATATTCATGCGAACCGGGATTCCAGGACGGCCCGCATGACGTCGGCCGGGGCGGCCAGTTGCGTCCAGAGCTCGAACTGGGCCACCGCCTGGTGGAGAAACATCTCGAGGCCTCGGATAGTCCGGCACCCCGCCGCCTTCGCCTCCCGGAGCAGTCGGGTCTCCGGCGGGTTGTAGACGATGTCCATCACCGTCAGGTGCGGGTTCAGCAGGGCGGCCGGGACGCAGGTCTCCTCCACCTTGGGGTGCGTTCCCAGCGGCGTGCAGTGAATCAGGATCGCGCTGTCCCTGATCCCACGCCGGAGGGCCTCCTCGCTGATGGGGCCATCCTCGACAGGCAGCTTCGTCCGCGCTCGCAGGTCGCGGACTAGGCCCCGTCGTTCCGGCTCGTCGATTCCGAGGATCGTGAGGCCGGCGATGCCGGTGCCCGCGGGGTCCGCCGCGAGGGCGAAGGCGATCGCGCGGGCCGCCCCGCCGGAGCCAAGCATCAGCACCCGCTGTCCGTCCAACCTTACCCCGCTATCCCGCAGCGCCCGCAGCGCGCCCGTGGCGTCGGTGTTGTAGCCGGTCAGCTTCCCCTTCTCCACGACAATGGTGTTGACCGAGCCGATGTGCCTGGCGGTCGTCTCCACCTCGTCCAGGTGCGGGATGACCGCCACCTTGTGCGGGATCGTCACGCTGAACCCGCGCACATTGCCGAGGGCCCGAATGCCGCGGATCGCCCCGGCGATATCCTCGACCCGAAAGGCCAGGTAGACGAAATTCAGCCCCAATTTCTCAAACGCCGCATTGTGGATTGCGGGCGAGAGTGAATGCTCCACCGGGTTGCCGAGCAGTCCGCAGAGTTGGGTTTTTGCGTTAATTTCCATTCTGAGCCATCAGCCAGCAGCTATTTGCTCTTGGTTAACTTTTGCACGACGTACTGGCTCCCCGTCACCACATAGGTGACCGTCACGCTATCTCCTTTTTTGACGTCCTTGAGGCTGGTCAGGCCAGGCCCGCTGAACTGGGTCTTGTCATTCACGACGAAGGTAAACCGGGTGCCGCCCCCTTCCTTCTTGACCCCGAGCTTACCTGCCGCGGGATCCACCGTGAGGACGGTCCCCGCGAAGTCTGTCCCAGTCTCCGCCCAGGCCGAACTCATCCCGATGAGACCCGCGCTCACACCGAGCCAGGCGATGATGATAAGGCTCTTCCACACGAAAAGTTGGGGTCTAGATCCCATGAGAATGCCCTCCTCACTGCGCCGTCATGCCGCCGTCGATGGGATAGATCGCGCCGGTCACCCAAGCGGATTCGTCGGAGGCCAGGTAAAGGACCAGCCTGGCCACTTCATCCGGCGTGCCGGGCCGACCGAGTGGATAGGCGGTCAAAACCTGGGCCGTCCGCACGGGGTCGCTCAACAGAGGAGCCGCCATCGGGGTGTCGATCAACCCGACGCAGACCCCATTGCAGCGAATGCCCTGCTTGGCATAGTCGATCGCGAGGCATCGAGTCAGAGCGTCGAGCCCTCCCTTGGTGGTGCTGTAGGCGGCGGTCAAAGGAATGCCGACCACGGCGGCGATCGAGGAGATGTTCACAATGGCGCCCCCGCTGGCTTTCAGCATCGCGGGCACCGCCGCCCGGGTCATCCGGAACACGCCGGTCAGGTTGACGGCCAGCAGTTCGTCCCAGGTGGCGTCGTCCGTTTCATGCAGGGTCTTGCCAAAGGCGCCGATTCCGGCGTTATTGACCAGTACGTTCAGCTTGCCGTAGGCACGGACCGCCTGCGCGACCGCCGCACGCGCATGCGTCTCGTCGGTCACGGTCCCAGCCACCGCCAACGCGCGGCCTTTCTCCCGCTCGATCTCCCGGACGACCCGCTCCAGCACCTCCTTGCGCCGGCCGGTGATGACCACTGCAGCGCCTTCCCGCGCGAACAGCCTCGCGACCGCCCCGCCGATCCCGACGCCTCCCCCCGTGATCAAGGCGACTTTCCCCTCCAGGCGACTCATTCCGCTTCCTCCTCCCCTGTCTCGCCCATCGGCTCGTCCGACTCTTCTTGCGGGCCTGGCGCAGTGCCGGGTGATCCGCCCGCCCAGAGCCCGGGCTCGACCCTCCTGGCGACCGTGATGAATCCTGAGTGGGCCACCATCCGGTGGTCCGGCCGGACGCTCCGCCCCTGGATGTTCCAGGTCCGCAGCAGAGTTTCAAAGGTCTGGATCAGCCCGAACCCCCCGGCGCGCTCGAGCGCCTCCACGGTCTGCATCACCTGGGGGACCGTCGGGACATAGCTCAGGTACACGCCGCCGGAACGGAGCGCGTGAACCGCATGGGGGACGACCCGCCACGGCTCCGGGAGATCGAGTACGACGCGATCGAAGCGGTTCTCGCCATGGCCGGTGTCTGTTTCAATGCCCTCGTAGGCGTCCCGCCTGAGCAGCGTCAAGTTGGCGACCGGTCCCAGATAGCGTTCGATGTTTTTCATGGCGGTCCGGGCGAAGTCTTCCCGGGCTTCGTAGCTGATCACCGTGCCGCGTTCCCCGACGGCGCGGAGCAGCGCCATCGTCAGGGCCCCCGAGCCGGTTCCGGCCTCGAACACGCGGGCGCCGGGGTAGACATCCGCCCACATCGTCACGATCGCCAAATCCTTGGGATAGATCACCTGGGCGCCGCGCGGCATCTTCAAGACGTACTCGCCCAGGGTGGGCAACAGGGCGATCATGCGCTTCCCCCGCGAGAGCGTGATCAAGGCCCCGTCCGGCTGGCCGATCAACGCGTCGTGCGAGATCGTCTCGCCGCTGTACTGGAAGACCTCTCCGGCCTTCAGCGTCAGCGCGTATTGCCGCCCCTTCTTGTCCACCAGGTGGATGCGCTCGCCGTTTTGCAGCCGTCTCATCGTGGGCTCATTCTAGGAGAAGACCCGGGGGTTTTCAACACACGGGCCCGCGCTTGCTTCCTTGACAGGGTCATACCGGGGCCGTATGATCCCCGTGGTTCTGCCGCGCGCGCTGTTGGCGAAAGAGAGGAAGTACCGGAGTTTCCGCATGGAGTCAACGGGGCGCAATCTGGCCAACCATCCCCGCCGGTCCATGGTCCAACCGCTCGGCGCTGTCCTGTTCATTACCCTGGCGGCGTTGACCCCTCCTACCGCCCTGGCGGGCACACCGGTCGCGGTCGCGACCTATGAGGGCGTGATCAACCCGGTTTCGGCCGAGTACATTCACGACGCCTTGGCCTTTGCGCAGACGGCGGGGGCTCAGGCGCTGGTGATCCAACTCGACACACCGGGCGGCCTCGACACCTCGATGCGGCTGATCATCAAGGATATCACGGCCTCGCCGATCCCTGTGGTGGTCTACGTCTCTCCTTCCGGCGGGCGCGCGGCGTCCGCCGGCGTCTTTATCACGCTGTCGGCGCATGTTGCCGCTATGGCCCCCGGCACGAACATCGGGGCGGCTCATCCGGTAGCCATGGGCGGAGGCGACATGGACAAGACCATGAAGGAGAAGGTCGAGAACGATTCCGTGGCCTACATCAAATCCATCGCGGAGCAGCGCGGGCGCAATGTCGCGTGGGCGGAAGACGCGGTGCGCAAGAGCGTGTCGGTCACCGAGAAGGAAGCGCTCGCGTTGAAGATCATCGACCTCGTGGCCGAGGATGTGACCAGCCTCCTCGACATGCTGGACGGTCGCAAAGTCGTGATGGCCG
>MNDM01000030.1 GCA_001914955.1 Nitrospirae bacterium 13_2_20CM_2_62_8
ACGATCTCGGTGAGGATGGGCCCTCGAAAAGGCTTGGATTTCTCCACCGCCTTCTTTGACTCCTCGGCGAGGCGCTTCTGGGTCTCGTCATGGTAGAAGATGGCGGAACGATACTGGGTCCCCTTGTCACAGAATTGCCCACGTGGGTCCGTCGGATCGATGTTCCGCCAATAGAATTCCAGGAGCTTGCTGTAGGTGACTCTTGCTGGATCGTAGATGACCTCGACCGACTCAGCATGTCCCGTTTCGCCTGCCGACACTTCCTCATAGCTCGGGTTTTGCTTTTGGCCCCCCGTATAGCCCGAAGTGGCAGAGACCACGCCGTCCACCGTCTCGAAAACCTCCTCCATGCACCAGAAGCAGCCACCGGCGAACGTCGCCTTCCCCAGTTGGCGATCGCCCGCAGCGTGGCCGGCATCCTTCGCGGCGGCTGCCGCCGCCGCCAGGAGCATGGTGCCCAGGAACAGGTTGAGTAGGGTCCGACTCTTCATCATCGCCCTCAGTGTCCTGCGATCAGAACCGGTTGTCAACTCCCCCAAAGGTTGCAACGAACGCCAACGCCCTCTTGCGCAATCACGCAGGAACGCCGGTCTTGCTGGTCAAGTGCCGGGAGGCGGCCGGAATGAACAAGCAGGGCAACCCCCCCCCAGGAGAGCGGCAAGGCGATCGGGCTCAACTGAATGGTCCTCGCTCAGAGGAGATCGTTACAGGCAGACTCTGGAAGGAGCTTGCTTGGACCCTCAGTGGTAACTGGGGACGAGACGAGCGGGAGAGAAAAGCGGAATCCAGCGGGTGAGACAGGAACGCGAAGGGATTACACGGCGAACCGGCGGGTACTTGGCCAGCCTAGTTCCAGATCACGTCCTCTTGGTTGATCAGAAAGTCAATCAGCTCGATGCTGTCACGCACGGCGAGCTGGGCGTGCTCGGACATGGGCAGGATGGCCCCGACCGGCCTCCCCGGTTCCAAGTCCTCCAGGGAAGGGATCCCGAGATTGAGTGGCTTTTCATGCTCTGAGCGGAAGCTGGCCATCTCGATCCCTTTCTGTTGCGATGCCGACCCTTTGATTTGACCTCGGCGACGGGTCACGTTCACGCCTATTCAAACAGTATGCCCATATCATAGCATATGGAAATTTTATGGCCCTCTGATTCACTGTAACAGATTGATTTTACTGGCCGGTCTAAACAAATCCCGCGATGGTTCGTGCAGGAACGCGGGTCAGTTCGCGGGGGCCAGGGCTCCGAGGTAGGCGAACCCCCCGACCCGGGTCAAAGGGGTATCCGGGCGCAGGCGGTAGTCATCTTTGCCGGGGTCCACAAACCGAGGGTCGACCGCCAGATCGGAATCGACCTTCAGCTCCGGCGCCGGCCTATTGGGGGAGCCGGCTCTGAGGTAGTCATGCTCGCTGTTGTAGAGCGCGTTGTACGAGATCGTCGCCTGACTTGAGGGGCCAAGCACGAACCCCGCCTTATTCAGCCCAACGATATTGCCGGTCACCTGGCTCCGCGAGCTGCCCAGAAACGCCACCCCGCCGCCGTTTTTCACGATCGTGTTGCTGATCAACACCGCCTTGGCGCTGTCCGTCACCACCACGCCTTCGAACAGGTTCCGCACGATGACGTTGCGCTCCAGGCGAATGTCGGACTTGCCGGCGATCGTGACGCCATGGTCGTTATCATGAATGAGATTGTTCACCAGGACAGCCTGGGAATCGGCGAACTGGACACCAGTCGTTTCGCTCCCACCGATCACGCAGCGCTCGATCCGAACATCCTGGACCTGCTGGCCGAACAGCAGCCCGTTGATCCGGACGTCGTGCAGGACCACGCCCCGCCCGTTATAGAGGCCCATCGCCAAGCCCCCGCGTTCATTGATGGTCACCCCGCTGATTTCGATATCCGTCGCGCCATAGGGCCATTTCCCGATATGAAAGACCCCGAAACGGTCACGTCCAAGGATCTTCACCCGGTCCATCCCTTCCCCTATCAGCCGGAGCCGGTCCTTGCTGTGGATGACCACATCTTCCTGGTATTCGCCGGCTTTGACCTGGATCGTGTCACCCGAGACGGCATGCTCGATCGCCTCTTGGATGGATCGGTACTGGCCCGTGCCGTCCAAAGCCACAAGCAACGTCCGAGGCTCCTTGGCAGCGGGCGGTCGGTCCGTCTCGCTCCCGCTTCCCGCCGGCGTCCAGCAGAGCAGTGAGGCCAGCGCAGCGGCCACGGACCAGGCAGTCTGAGACCGTAACGATCGCATGACAGCGTGATACAGGGAAGTCGCGCAGCAAGTCAAGCCAGTCGAGTTCCCGCTTCTTGTGGGGGTGGATCGCTCCATGCTATTCTCCCGCGCATGATTGTCGTCGGACTGACCGGTGGTCTCGCCACCGGGAAGAGTAGCGTGGCGCGGTTGTTCCAAGACTGCGGCGCGATCGTCATTGACGCCGATGTGTTAGCCCGCGAGGCGGTGGAACCGGGAAGACCTGCCTGGCGAGACATCGTGCGCGTCTTCGGAAAGAAGGTGCTTCAGCCCGATCGAGCGCTGGATCGCCGGACACTGGGTCGGATCGTCTTTGGCAACCGGGCGAAAATGAAACAACTTAACGCCATCGTCCATCCACGAGTCGCCCGGGAACAGAATCGCCTGACGCGGGAGATCACCAGCAAGGAACTGGACGCGGTCATCATCTACGATGCGCCGGTCCTCATCGAAGCCGGCGCGCACAATCGCATGAACAAAATCATCGTCGTGGCGGCGGATCAAGCCACCCAGATCAAGCGGCTGTGCAATCGCAGCCACTTCTCCCGCGCCGAAGCCCTCCGCCGCATTCGCTCACAGTTGCCGCTCGCGCAGAAAATCAAACTCGCCGATTATGTGATTGACGGCACCCTGTCCTTCGAGCAGACGAAAAATGAAGTACAGCGAATCTACGCGCAGCTCGAACAGCTCGCGTGACCATCCTGGATCAGTACTGCCTTGGTTTGTTGATTGCCATGCATGTTCAAAGGGTCAAACTTCTATAGACCAGACACAAAACTCAATCCCCAGGATAGATCGGCATGGCCCGTGCCGTGCATTGATCCCCTTTCCTGTGTTAAAGTCCCCTCATGCGTCACGTCGTCATCATCGGGTCCGGACCGGCGGGGTTGACCGCCGCGATTTATGCCGCGCGGGCGAATCTCTCGCCTCTGGTAGTTGAAGGCCCGCGGGCCGGCGGGCTGTTGACCACGACCACGGAGGTGGAGAACTACCCCGGCTTTCATCACGCGATCATGGGACCCGACCTGATGAAGGACATGCGGGCCCAGGCCGAGCGGTTCGGAACCGAATTGCTGGCCTGCGAGGTCACCGCCGTCGATCTCAAGCGCAGCCCGCTCAGCGTCACGGTCGATGGCGAGCGGCGCATTGAAACCAAGACCCTCATCATCGCCTCTGGCGCGTCAGCCATTCAGCTCGGCATTCCCGGCGAATCGCGGCTCATGGGACACGGCGTCTCGACCTGCGCCACCTGCGACGGCTATTTTTTCCGCGGCAAGGAACTCATCGTCGTGGGCGGCGGTGACAGCGCGATGGAAGAAGCCACGTTCCTCACGAAGTTCGCCACTCGCGTGTCCGTTGTGCATCGGCGGGACAAGTTGCGGGCCTCCAAGATCATGCAAGATCGGGCGTTGAAGAACGAGAAGATCTCCCTGATATGGAACTCCGTCGTGCAAGACATTTTGGGAGAGACCACTGTCACCGGTGTCCGCTTACGAAATGTGCTCACCGGCAAGACTTCGGAACTGAGTTGCGCGGGTGTGTTCGTCGCGATCGGTCATAGTCCCAACACCAGCCTGTTCAAGGGACAGATCGAGATGGATGCGAAAGGATACATCCTCACGAGGAACGGCACCGCGACGAACGTCCCTGGGGTGTTTGCGGCCGGCGATGTCCAGGACTCGCGGTACCGGCAGGCCGTGACTGCGGCCGGTTCCGGCTGCATGGCCGCCATGGACGCGGAGCGGTATCTTGAAAACCAAGGTTGAGGCTGAGGCTCAGGTTAAGGTTGAGTGAGGAGCGAACCTCCTGAGCCTCAACCTTAGCCTTAACCTGCGAAGCCCATGCGCTGCGCCATCGTCCATTACCACGAGCTGGCCCTCAAGGGACGGAACCGCCCGTTTTTCGAAGCCCGGTTGGTTCGGAACCTGCGGCAAGTCCTCCGAGATCTCAGCGTGACCCAGGTCGAATCCCTCCCCGGGCGTATCCGCATTTCGCTTCCGAACGAGACACCCTGGAAGTTGGTCAAAACCCGGCTCGCGCGGATATTCGGCATTGCGAATTTCTCCCTCGCGCAGTCGGTGCCGCTTGAAAAAGACGCGCACGCCTCGCTGGATGCGCTGAAATCGGCCATTGGCGACGCGGTGCGAGAGCTTCCCTTCACCACGTTTCGTGTCACGACCAAGCGCGCCGACAAGCGCTTTCCGATGACGTCCATGGACGTGGACCGCGAGGTGGGCGCGCACCTCTGCCGGCTGACCGGCAAGCGGGTCAGCCTCGACAACCCGGACCTCACCGTCCACATCGAGCTGCTCGCCCGGGACGCCTACTATTCCACCCAGCGCGAAGCCGGCCCCGGCGGGCTGCCGGTCGGGATCAGCGGCAAGGTGGCCTGTCTGCTTTCAGGAGGGATCGACTCGCCGGTCGCCGCGCAGCGCATGATGAAACGGGGATGCAAGGCGGTCTTCGTGCACTTCCATGGCAGGCCCTACGTCAGCCGGGCATCGGAAGAGAAAGTGCGCGAGATCGTCCAATTATTGACGCAGTACCAGCTCTATTCGCGCCTGTATCTGATCCCGTTTGGCGACATTCAGCGGCAGATTGTGCTGGGAGCGCCCGCGGCTTTCCGGGTGGTCCTCTACCGTCGCATGATGTTGCGCATCGCCGAGGAGCTGGCTCGACGGGAACGCTGCTGGGCGCTGGTCACGGGCGACAGCCTGGGGCAGGTGGCCTCACAGACACCGGAAAATCTGGGGGTGGTGGAAGAAGCCGCTCAGCTTCCGGTCCTTCGCCCGCTGATCGGCATGGACAAGATCGAGATCACGGAGCAGGCCCAGCGAATCGGTACCTTCGAGACTTCCATTGAACCGGATCAAGACTGCTGCAAACTCTTCGTCCCCGCGCACCCGAGCACCAAGACCCACCTGGATCAGATCCGGAAGGCTGAGCGCGGCTTTGATCTGGACGCTCTGGTCAAGCAGGGCCTAGAAGGAGCCGAATTGGCGGAGTTCAGATTCCCTGCTCAGTGAGACTGGAGTCGCTCGCCGACCTGTTCCCTAAGGATCCGAAAGTGCTTTTCCAATTGGCGCCGGAGTTCCAGAGCCATTAGCCAGTCCGGAGCCCAGGTATCCACTTCGACGAGCAGTTCGAACTCCGCACGAGTCAGCCCCTCATTCCCATCCTGCACGAGCCGCCACGTCCGGCGGTAGCGCCTGAAATCGCCCGCGAGAAGGCTGGTGACGAGCCCGCCGCCGGGCAACTCCCGGTTCTCGCAAAGGAGCCGGCTCTCCCCGACCAGCAGTGGATGGCTCAGATACAAGTCTGTGACCACGCGATCCCCTTGTCGCTCCACGTGAGCCAGTCGCATAGAGACTCCAAACAGCTCCGGCCACTTCGCGTAATCAGTCAGCACCTGGTGGACCACTGACGGCGGCGCGGGGAGATGCAGCGTGCCCGTCGCCCGCACGCCGCCGGAGGGCTCCGGTTGAACCTCCAGGACCGATGAGCTGTCCGTGACGGCCCAGGCAACAGGGGTAGCCTGATCGAGGGCATCAAGGGTGCTCACAGATATAGTCACAAGGAGTACAGCGGCATGGCGCAGCGGCAGAGAGCGCGGCACTTTTTACCCCCTTGTCCAGTCCTTGGCTTGAGGAGTAACCTTAACAGCGAAGTTTTCCCAACCTGCAGACATACATAACCAGACCCGCGACACCCAGACGGTCAAATTCGAAGGGAGGTGAGTTGGATGCCGATGTATGAGTACAAATGTCTGGATTGTGGCAAAGAGTCTCTTCTGACCTTAAGCTTAAAGGAGCACGGGAGCGGATCGGTGAGTTGTCCATCTTGCAAGAGCAAACGGATGGAGCAGTTGGTCAGTGCCGTCATGGCCAAGACGAGTCGAAAGAGCTGATCTCGACACTTGGCCCACACAGCACAACTATCACTTACCCCTCAAAGGGTCTCTGGCTGAACGGGCATGAGAGGGCACACCCTGCATTGACGGAGCTGCTAAGGGAAGGGCGATAATACTCCTACCCGATAATGGCGTCTAGCAGACGTTGGTGGATGCGGCGCACGCGTTCGAGTTGGCCCTTGGCCGGGAAGCGCTCATAGAAGCCGTCCGCCCGAAATTCTTTCGTCAGCCCGGCCCAGGGCATGAGGGTATTCGCGAAGGGCTTGGGGGATTTCTCCTGCTCCCACTGCCCCATGAGCTTGCGATCCACGATCAAGTCGTCCAGCACCCGGATCAGCGCCTTCAGCGTCACGTCGCGCGTGAACATGTACCGCTCGTTGTTGCCCCAGACCTCGTGCATCACCTCCTTCGCGGCTTTGAGATAATCGCGCACCAGGGCATAGCACTTGTCGGTCCTCGTACCGAGGTGTGACTCGACCCAGCGGCCGTGATGCTTCACCAGCTTGTACAGCTCGTTGAACAGCTCCGATTGTAGGATCCATTTCTCCTGCTTGCTCCGCCCGCCCAAGCGATTGATCTTGTACTGGATGGGAGAATCGGCCTCCCCATAGAGCAGGTTGACCACCTTCGCCGCGAACTTCTTCTCGGGGCTTTCCCATGAAACCTTTTCGTAAAGGTCCACCAGGTGCGATCGGTTGATGCGCGTGTGCGTGGAGTTGATGATGACGAACATCTCCGTCGCGAACTCGGCGCTCCGCCCATCGAACACGACGCAGGGGATCTCCACGTTCGCCGCCTGATCGGCATGCCGCTCTTTGAAGAACTGCAGGCCGGCCAGCCGGTGCTGTCCGTCGATGACGAGGTATTTTCCCTTCGGCTCGCTCAAGTGCCCAATCGAGTCGGAACCGTCCAGCTTGCGGAAGCTCAAAGTTTCGTCGGTGAAAAGAAGCACCGTCCCAGGGACCATCGGCTGGGTCAGAACGGTTTCATAGAAATTCACAATCTGTTTGATCTTCTGCCGGTTCAGCACCCGTTGGAAGCCCTTCTCGCTCCGTTCGATGCCAGCAATGAACTGCGCCACCTCATCGTCCTGCCGCAAGCGGGCCTCCGACAGCTCCTCCCCCTCGAAGTAGTACCGGCTGGTGAATTTGACCTTTTCGAGCAGATCGGCAGTCCTATACGCAACAAAATAAAACGTGCTTTCCTTCTGCTTGACGCGCGTGGCAAGCATAGTGGCTCCTTCTCCTAACAGACAGTGCTGAGTGCTGAGCGATGAGTGCTGAGTGGGGACTTCTTTTCAGCTTTCAGCATTCACCGTCGCAACTTCAGCGCTGGAAGTATCTCTTCGGGACCCAGCGTATTGACCACGTCTGAGGGCTCCAGCCCGCCTTTGCGGGCGACGTTGACTCCGAAGGGCACATCTTCCAAGCCTTCCGTCGCGTGGGCGTCGGGGTTGATGCTCACCCGCACCCCGCGAGCCTTGGCGTACCGACAGAGGCGCCAGTCCAGATCCAGTCGGTGAGGGTTGGCGTTGATTTCGACGATCTTTCCATGCGCGGCGGCCGTTTCGATCACCTTTCGCATGTCTACGCGATATCCTTCCCGGGATAGCAGCAATCGCCCGGTCGCGTGTCCCAGCATCGTCACGTAGGGGTTGGCCAGCGCCAGGCAGATGCGTCGCGTCTGGTCTTCTTCGCTCAGGTTGAATCGGCTGTGCACCGAGGCGATCACGAAGTCAAAGCTGGCGAGGACGTCATCCGGATAGTCCATCGCGCCGTCCACCAGAATGTCGGCCTCGATCCCTTTGAAGATCCGGATGTCCGAGAACTTCTGTTGCACCGCGTCAATCGCGGCGTGTTGCTCCCGGATCCGGTCTTCCTTGAGGCCGTTGGCATAAAAGGCGGACTGGCTGTGGTCCGAGATGCCGATGTAGCGATACCCGAGCGCCCTTGCGGCAGCGACCATCTCGTCGAGGCTGGCCGAGCCATCGCTGTAGGTCGTGTGATTGTGAAAGACGCCCTGAATGTGTCCGGCCTCCACCAGCGGCTTCAGACGGCCCGCCTCCGCCGCCTCGATTTCTCCCAAGCCCTCCCGCAGCTCCGGCTCGATGTAGGGCAGCCCCAACGCGGCATAGAGCGCCTCTTCCGAGTCGGCCTTGGGCGCGATGCCTCCATGCTCGCCCGTGAGATTCCAGGGAACCTTCATGCGGGCGGCCCGCGCCGCGAGCGCGGCCAGGTGCTCCTCGCTCGCGCTGCCGGCCAGCATCGCATGAGCCGCGAGGTCTTCCGACACCGTCACGGTCACCGGAACCCCCAGAGATGATCTGGCGGTGATCCGATTGCCGGCCTGGGTCACCTCTCCCAGTCCCTCGACGTGCCGGAGGCCCTCTAGCACAGAATGTGGCCGATCCGCGCCGGCCAGGACCGAGATGGTTCGGACGACTTCGAGGCGTCGTCTCAACTCGCCAACTAGCTCGGCGCGCCTCACCCCCGTCGCATGTCGGATCGCCCCGACGAGCCGTTCCGCTTCCCCGATGACCGTCGCGTACAGGTGGAACCCGCGCCGCCGCTTCAGCTGCTGGATCCCCTGCCGGATTTTATCCTGCGTCTTCTGACCGAAGCCCGGC
This sequence comes from Nitrospirae bacterium 13_2_20CM_2_62_8, assembly GCA_001914955.1. Lineage (GTDB taxonomy): Bacteria > Nitrospirota > Nitrospiria > Nitrospirales > Nitrospiraceae > 40CM-3-62-11. The sequence goes on from MNDM01000030.1 coordinate 8,796, forward strand.
AGGCCGACCAGGCGATTCTCGATGCAGGCGTACTCCAGCTCGCCGACCGTCGTGATGCCCAGTTGATTCCACACCGCTGCGATCTTCTTGGGTCCTAATCCCGGAATCGCGGTCATTTCCAGGAGCCCCTCCGGCACGCTCCGTTTCAGTTCCTCGTAGTATCCGAGTCGGCCGGTGCCGACCAGCTCCGCCAGCTTCCCGGCCAGCGCCTCTCCGATTCCCCTCACCTCTCGAATGCGGCCGGAGGCCACCAGCTCGCTGATATCCTCCGTCAACATCTCGATCGTGCGGGCCGCGTTGTAATAGGCCCTGCTCTTGAACGGGCTTTCGCCCTTCATCTCGAGCAAGAGCCCGATTTCCTCAAAGATTCTACTGATCTCGCGCTTGTCCATGCTTGGGCCTCGCCTATCTCGGGTCCGCGTTGCTGAATTTTACGCCACGTCTCCGCACGCTGCAAGCGGGAGGATCCCGATCTTATGAACGGCAAATCTGTTGCTAAAACACATTCGGAGACCTATAGTGACCTCGCGGAGGGTTCGACCTTCTCGGAGTGGCGGCTTCTCTCAGAGCGCGTTCCTTGGCTGGTCCTTCTGTCGGAGGTGCCTCATGAACCCATCTCTGCGAAGCCCGGTCCCATCCACCCCCCTCTCCGTCTCAACCTCCTCTGGTGCGTATCGCCTAAGCTTTCACGGAAGCGGCGGAGAGCTCTTCGGCATTTTTATTCTGAACCTGCTCAAGACCATCCTCACGCTCGGGGTGTATTATTTCTGGGCCAAGGTCAAGACCCGCCAATACCTCTGGGGGCAGACGGACTTCGCCGGCGACCGGTTCGGCTTCCACGGTACAGGGAAGGAGCTCTTGCTGGGATACCTCAAAGCGGTCGTCGTCTTTGGAGGGCTGGTCCTCATCCAACTGTTCCTCAGTCTCGCGGAGCAGAAGATTCTCGCGCTCGTGGTTTTTTGGGGTGGCCTCATCGCCCTCTGGCCCCTGGCCCTGATGGGAGCGGTACGTTATCGGCTCAGCCGGACCTCGTGGCGGGGCATCCGATTTTCATTCCGAGGCGAATACCAGCCCTTTCTTGGGCTGTTTGTCCGCGGAGTCCTCCTGATGGCATTGACGCTTGGCTTGTATTATCCTTTCTATCAGGCCAGCCTGCGCCGGTTTCTGATCGGACACGCTGCATTCGGATCGACCCTGTTCACGTTCGACGGCCAAGGGAAAGAGTTGTTCGGAAAGTTCATCCTTGCCCTCCTGCTCACGATTCCCACGCTGGGATTAATTTGGATCTGGTATACCGCCTTGCAGCGGCGGTATAACTGGGGCCATACCTCCGTCGCAGAAGCTCGTTTTCATTCCACTGTGACGGGCTGGGGTCTTTTTGGTTTAGGTCTGGTCAACCTTCTCATGATCATCTTCAGCCTTGGCCTTGCTATCCCTTGGGCGACGGTGAGAACCTTGCGGTACGATTGCAGCAACCTCGTCTTGCAAGGACCACTGGACCTCGACAGCATCGCGCAGCAGGCCCAAGCTGCCACACCGGCCGGCGAAGAGCTTGCCGATCTCCTCGGCATCGACGTGCTTCCCGGATAGGCTGCGTGGCCGGCTTTCCTTGCATACCACGATGCAGACCTCCTGGCCTGGACATTACTACGACGGCCGTACCAGCACCCGCCACGCCGTCACCGTCTTTCTGACCCCGAGCGGGCTTGAAATCTCCCTGAGCGACGGCTCTCGGATCTTCTGGCCCTATCACGAACTCACCCAGACACAGGGGGGCTATGAGCACGAACCCGCCCGACTTGAACGCGGGCAGACAAACCCTGCGTCATTGGTCGTCGAAGACCCTGGATTCCTCCCGTCGATGCGAACGATCGCTCAAAGAGAGGGGAGGCAATTCCGAGGGCTTCGTGAGTTTCCACGAGGGGCACGAGTCATCGTGCTGGCCGGGGTTGCATCTCTCGCCTTGCTTGGCGTCCTGATACTCTGGGGGATCCCCGCGCTGGCTGAATTGGTGACTCCACTCGTCCCGACAACCTGGGAAACCGCCTTGGGTAACAGCATCATTCCAGAGCTTGCGCCGGTCGACCTCCGATGCGGAAGCCGCCGGTTGCGAGAGAACGTGGACAAGATCGTCACACGTCTTGGCGCTGCCGGCCCCCCGACCCCCTATACCTTTCGAGTGACGATCGTCGAGAGCCCGGTCTTCAACGCGCTCGCAGCCCCTGGTGGCTCTATTATCCTCTTTCGGCCATTAGTACGGTCTACAGAGACGCCGGAGGAGCTTGCCGGCGTCCTGGCCCACGAGATGCAGCACGTTCGCCTGCGCCACGCGACCAAGGCCTTAGTCCGGGATCTCTCGATGGCCGCGATCGCCGGGGCTGTCTTGGGAGACGTGAGCGGGATCGGCGCCTTCGCCGTGCAAGCCGGCCGGACCTTGACCACTCTCCACCACAGCCGGGGGGCCGAAGAGGAAGCTGACCGGGAGGGCATGCGCCTCATTCAGGCCGCGCAGATAGACCCCTCAGGCATGATACGATTTTTCGAAACGGTGAAGGCCAAGACGGCCAACGCCGAGTTGCCGGGATACCTGTCCACCCATCCGGAGACCGATCAGCGATTGGCCCGGCTGAAGGCCTTAGCGGCCGAGGTCCCGGTGCACTCCACACCGCTGCTGCCGGATGGTCGTTGGGAAGACGTGAAGAACCTATGCCAGTGACCGCTTCAGCATCAAGTTTAACTTCGCGCAAGGCAAGCCAGGATGACGCTCGCTGAAGACATCAAGCGGGAGGCGCAGGCCCTCGGGTTCCAGGCGGTCGGGATCAGCCGCATCGAAACGTTCCTGGAAGGCACGGAGACCCCGCTATCCCGCTCTCTCCATGCCCGCCTCCTGGAGTGGCTCCGGCGTGGGTTTCACGGAACCATGAGCTGGATCGCTCGCGAGCCTGAGCGGCGCGCCGATCCTCGCACGATTCTGGCGGGCTGTCGCTCCGTGATCTCGGTCGGCATGAACTACTACACCGAGCATCGGGCGGACGAACGGCCGGGACACGGGCGCATCGCCCGGTATGCGTGGGGCGAGGATTACCATACCGCCCTGAAGCAGCGCTTGGAGGAGTTGGAAGACCGGATCAGAACCCTGGCGCCTTTGGCCCAAACACGGGGCTACGTGGACACCGGTCCGGTCATGGAGAAGGCCTGGGCACAGCAGGCCGGCCTCGGATGGATCGGCAAACACTCGAACCTGGTCTCCGAACAATACGGATCCTGGCTGCTCCTCGGCGAGATCCTGACCACGTTGGACTTGGAGCAGGACGAGCCGGGCACCGACCTCTGCGGGTCCTGTACGCTCTGCCTCAGGGCATGCCCGACCGGTGCGATCACGGAGCCGTACGTGGTGGATGCACGACAATGTATTTCTTACCTGACGATCGAACTGCACCAACCGGGCGATAAGATTCCTGACGATTTGGCACGCAAGATGGGAAACCGAATCTTCGGCTGCGATGATTGCCTGGATGTCTGCCCGTACAACGTCAATGCGTTGCCGACCGCGGAACGAGCCTTCCAGCCTTCCCCCCTCACCCTGACCCCGTTACTGACGGAGCTCTCAGACCTCACCGATCGCGAGTTTGCCGCCACCTTCCACCGGAGTCCCATCCGGCGCGCCAAACATGCCGGCTTCCTCCGAAATGTCGGGGTGGCGCTGAAGAACCTGAGCTAGGTGGTTGAAATGCACCGGGCGGCTGCGTGGATTCCACCATCTCCGTCGGTTGCTGCTGAGGGAGTCCAGCCCGCGACGAACCAAAATCTCTTGGGGATAGGCCGAGCAAGGGGGCCCTCCTCACCAGCCCACTGGTTTTCCAAGTGGGCAACACGTATCCGTTTTGCTCGTCTTCTCATCCCGTGACCAACCACAAGAACCCTCTCTTACTCAGCCCTGAGTCGCTCAGGTACCATTCTGGGCCTTCCAATTGCATGCACCTGAAGAAAGCGATAGACTCACACGGAAAGGAGGGCCTTATGCCGCTATGGCCGTTTGGAATGCTGACAAAGGAGACCCCTGGACTTGGACGTGTGCTGGTGGTGGACGACGAGGAGAATATAAGAAAGATTGTGCGCCTGACCCTGACCAAGGCCGGCTATGACGTGGAGGAGGCTGAAGACGGCGGCAAGGCCATCGAGGTCCTCAATACGGGGGAAAATCCGCTGATGGTGGATGTCATTATCTGCGATATCCGCATGCCCCGGATCAACGGCGTGGAGGCCATCGAGTACTTCCTCGCTCAATATCCTTCCATCCCGATTATCGTGCAGACCGGATACCCCGACCTCCAACTGAGCACCTCCTTGTTGAAGCAAGGAGTCGTCGACTATCTGGTCAAACCGGTTGACCGAGAGAAGTTGCTCGGTGCAGTCGAAAGAGCTCTCGAACAACGCTCCATCTTCAAATTCTAAAGACCGATACGCGGGAACGAGAGGCCGCCGCCGGGTATCATGAACGGCGGTGGGGCCTCGAATACTTCCGGCGCGGAGACCCCCGCCGCTGCCCATGGCTTCTGTAGAGCCCATCAAGGTCATTATACTCGGCGCAGGAAAGGGCGGCGCGGCTCTGATTGAGCTGTTTACCAGTTGCGCCGGCGTCAAGATCGTCGGCGTCGCTGACAACAACCCGAACGCTCCCGGACTGCAACAGGCTCGCCTCCTCAACATCCCTACCTCCACGGAGACCGCCTCGCTGATCGCGAGAGGCGGGGCCGATCTCATCGTGGATGTCACCGGAGACCCGGCGATGACCGCGCTGATTGCCGATCGCAAGCCCCCCGGGGTTGAAAGCCTGAGCGGGAACGCTGCCAGGTTGGTGTGGAGTCTGATTCAGGATGAGCAGGAGCTTCGCGAACACCTGGTGCATACTGAAAAGCTTGCCACCCTCGGCACCCTGGCGGCCTCCGTGGCCCACGAAGTCAACAACCCCCTCCACTGGATTCTCGGGTTCGCCCAGCTGATCCAGGAGGAGAAGAAGCCTGCGGTGATCAAGGAGTATGCCCAGGAGATCGTCGAATCGGTCGAACACCTTGCGGAGATCGCGAAGAGCCTGACCATGTATTCACAGGCGAGCTATCAGGGGGAACCCGTCAGGGTCCACATCCCTGATCTGCTCGACAACGCAGTCAAGATGGCCAAGTTCGCCACCGTCCTCGATGAGGTGGAGGTGGTCACAGAGTACGCCCCTATTCCGGAGATTCAGGCGGACCCGGGGGACCTGATCCAGGTCTTTGTAACCTTGCTCGTAAACGGGGCCCAGGCGATGAAGGGCCGGGGACGGCTCACCCTGGCCACGCTCGTCAAGGGGGATGCGATCACGGTCTCCATCCACGACACGGGACCTTGGATTCCATCTGAGCACCGTGAAAAACTTTTCGCCCCGGTCTTCACCACGAAGCCGGGTGGAACGGGCACCGGGTTGGGACTCTACGTCGTGCGCACCCTCATTCAGAAGCATGGGGGACGGATTCTTGTCGAAAGCGAAGAAGGTCAGGGTACGACATTCTCACTCCAGTTCCCGAAGTCCGACCGACCCTAACGCTGCGTCAGGACCACAAGGGCAAGCCGGCCCTTGCGCCCCAACGCGCAATGTGACTATAGTCACCCCATGCAAGATCATCAGTCAGCCACCCTGAATGGAAGGTCTGATGCTACATTCCTTCCCCTCTGAGGACTCATGGCTGACCACCGACGATCCAACGGATGCGACCTCCAAAACTGCTGATTATTGAAGATGAAGAACGGATGCGCCGCCTGTTTGAGCTGGTGCTGAAGCAGGAAGGCTATGACCTGCTCCTCGCCAGCACCGGTGAGCAGGGCATCCGGACCCTCCACGATGTCGCAGACCTCGATCTGATCGTCACCGACCTGCAACTCGGCAAACAGTCCGGATTAGACGTGCTCGAGGCGGCGAAGCGGGCGCTGCCGGACGTCCCCGTCCTGATTATCACCGGGTACGGGACCGTCAAGTCAGCCGTGGAGGCGATGAAGAAAGGCGCCTACGACTACATCTCCAAACCGGTTGACAATGAGGAGCTGAAAATCGTGCTCGCGCGGGCGTTACAGGTCAGGCAGCTCTCCCAGGACAATCGGGCCTTGCGAGCCGGTCTCCACGAACGGTTCGGATTCAATCGCATCGTCAGTGTGTCGTCCAAGATGGCTGAGGTCAAGCGCCTGGCCATGGAGGTGGCGCGCACCGACGTGACGGTGTTGATCACCGGCGAGAGCGGAACCGGCAAAGAACTGCTGGCACGCGCCATCCATTACGCCGGCGCCCGCGCCGGCGGTCCCCTGGTCGCCGTGAACTGTGCCGGCATTCCCGAGAATCTCCTCGAATCGGAACTGTTCGGGTACGAAAAAGGCGCCTTTACCGACGCGAAGAAGGCCAAGGCCGGCCGCTTCCAGTTGGCTGACCGCGGGACACTGTTCCTGGACGAGATCGGAGAGATGAGCCTCGCCGCCCAAGCCAAGCTGCTACGGGTGCTCGAGGATCACACGGTGGAACCGCTGGGCGGCGTGCGCGGGGTCAAAGTCGACATCCGGGTCATCTGCGCGACGAACCAGACCCTCCCCGAGCTCATTCGGAAGGGCAGTTTCCGCGAAGACCTGTACTATCGCCTCAACGTCGGAACCTTGCACATCCCGCCGCTGCGCGAACGGAGGGAGGACATCCGCGCCCTGCTGGAATCGTTTCTGGAGATTGCGAGCCGGGAACGCGGGACTCGCATCCACCAGGTGTCACCAGAAGCCCTGGCTCTTTTGGAGGGCTACCATTGGCCGGGGAACGTCCGGGAGCTGCATAACGTGATGGAATGGGTCACGATCAGTTGCAAAGAGGGCGAGATCAAGCCGGAACATCTCCCGGCCTTCCTACACCCATCGGCGGGAACGACTCACGACACAACCTCGCACAAGAACGTGCCGTCTCTCCTGTCTTTCGGCCTGTCGGTCGAGGAGGTGGAGAAAGCCATGCTGCAAGAGGCGCTGGAAAAGACCGGCGGGAACGTGTCGGAAGCCAGCCGATTGTTGAAAGTCACACGCAACACCCTCAGGTATCGGATGGCGAAGTACCACCTCACATGACGTTCGGGTGAGGAGAACGGCACCGGGGTGAATGTCGGGGGGATCCGCGAGGGGATCCGGTGGAACAGCACTCACGACGAGGCGGCCTTCAAAGGAAATTTTTTATCTCCCTCCTCATTGTCGGAATCCTGCCCGGCGTCGCGGCCCTGATCGCCACCTACCTCTACAGCACCGATAGCCTGAAACACTCCATCGGGAGCAGCTTCCAGGAGATCGCGCGATCGACCGCCATCCGCATCGCGACGGCGGTGGATACGGAGATCGATCGCGCGCTGCAGCTCGCCTCTCTCCCGATGGTCGTCCGACAGAAGGTGGAAATCGCGAACCAGCGATACCGCGGCAAGAGCGAGACAGAGGTGCGCACACTGCTTGCGGCCGGCGAGTCCGCATGGTCCAAGGCGGGCCTGAACGGTCGCCCGTCGGCGATGACCGACACGACCGGGTACCTGAAGACCTGGGTCAGCAAGACGGACTCCTACGTGCGGTTGGTGATCACGGACAGGCGGGGGGCGCTGGTGGCGACCACCGATCCTCACACACCGTACCTCAACGGGGATCGGGCATGGTGGCAGGAGGCTATAAAGGAGGACCGCGGCTCGGCCTACGTGAGCTCGCTCAGGAGCGATCCCGTCCTCAACGAGTATGTGTTCGATGTCGCGGTGCCGATTCGTGACGATGACGGCCAGGAGCCACTCGGGGTGGTGGGCCTCGTGATCCGCCGCAACGTGCTGATGGACACGATCCTGCCGATTCGTGTGGGAGAAACGGGGCACGGCATGCTGCTCGATACCGAGGGCACTCCGTTGATCTGCCCGGTCTTGCCCCCCACCGCGCACCTGATCCACGATGCGCTGCTCAACCAACTGGCCCGCGACGAACCCCTGTGGTTCGTGGCCGATGACGATGCGCACGGGGGACACAATTCCATCGTCGGGGCGGCTCCGGTTCGGTTCAGACACCGGCTGGCCGCTTCGAGTCTGGGTGGTAAGCAGTGGTTTGCGTTCGTGAGACAACAGCCGGAGGAGACTTACGCGCCGATCTATTCGCTGTTGGTGACCGTCGGCCTGATCGGGTTCGGGCTGGTCGTCGGTCTCGCATCGCTGGGGTTTTTCGTCGGCCGCCATACCGTCAGTCCCATCCTCGCGCTCAGGCGTGAAGCGGAGGCCCTCCGCCGCGAGGTGGCGACGCTGCCCGAGTCGGTCTCGCCGCTCCACGTGGGGGCGCCCCCTGCGTCGGTCGACATCAG
>MNDM01000008.1 GCA_001914955.1 Nitrospirae bacterium 13_2_20CM_2_62_8
TCGCCCACCGCCACCGAGGACACCCCCGGGCCCAGTGCCGCCACTTCGCCACACATCTCGTGTCCGATGATCCGCGGAGGGCGGATTCGGCTCTGAGCCCACTCGTCCCAGTTGTAGATGTGCGCGTCCGTACCGCACAACGAGGTGGCCTTGACGCGGACCACGACCTCAGATGGGCCGGGGTTGGGGTCGGGCATCTGCTGCAACGTGAGTCCGGGTCCCGGAGCTGTTTTAACGAGGGCCTTCATGTTATCTGTTCACGCTGACGCCCATTATTGCACAGCCATCCCGAACGCGCCACGATCTTGCCATCCGGTGCCGCCGCGATCTCGACCGATGACTCCATGAGTTGGCCCACGTGAGAATCGCCGAAGGGAAATCGGCCATGCGCTTATGCTAAACTCTCCGGCGATGAAAAAATCAGCGGCGATGGCACTCGCGGGCGTGGTCTGGCTCGCGGCCGGGATGGATGCCTGGGCCCTGGAGTTCATGGCCGACCAGATCACGCGGATCGACGGGCACAGCCGCAAGGCCTTGATCTACTACCGTGACGACCGCTGGCGTCTGGAGCACTTTGACGCAGGGCCGGTGAATGTGACGATCGTCCGCAAGGATAAGGACGTCATGTGGCTGCTGCTGTCCCGGATGCGGCACTTCAAGACCGTGCCCTATGATCCCGAACAAGCGCCCAAGGTCCGTGAGCAGCTGGACGGTGAGGTGACGCGCGAGGCGATCGGAACCGAAACGCTGGATGGCCACCCCACCACGCTGTACGAAGTGACGGTCCGAAAGGGCGATCGAAAGGACGTCTACTATCAGTGGTTGGCGACGGATATCAAGTTTCCGCTGAAGCTGGCCAGAAAGGATGGCAGTTGGGTGGTGGAATACCGGCATGTACGGTTGAAACCGCTGTCCGATTTCTTATTTCAACTGCCAGTCAACTTCCAGCCGCTCGAGGAGTTCGATCAGGGAGAGTCTGAGGAGAGAGCGCCGGCGGAGAAGAAGGGCGAGCCGATGTAAGACCGGCCGTCATGGAAAGGAAAGGATTGTGCGTGGAGGAAGGAACATAGGACACGTCGCACTCGCCGCCGTACTCTGTACGACCGGCGCCGCGTCTGCGCTGGATGTCTCGGATGTGACCCGCGAGTGGACTGCGGAGGGAAAGAAGATTGCGGCCGAGCGGGTCAAGCTGCCGGCCAAGGACGAGATGGTCCGCATTCCCGCCGGCTGGTTCCTCATGGGCAGCGACAAGAAGGTGGATCGGAGCGCCTATCAGCCGGAGTTTCCTCAGCGGAAGGTCTATCTGGATGCCTACGACATCGACAAGTACGAAGTCACCACGGTGCAGTATCTCAAGTTTGTGCTTGCCACCGATCGGCCTCCTCTCTTGGACTGGCAGTATGATGGGGGGAACTTTCAGGAGTCCATGGCCAGCCACCCGGTAATGCACGTGTCCTGGCACGACGCCGACGCCTACTGCAAGTGGGCAGGGAAACGCTTGCCGACCTCGGCGGAATGGGAGAAGGCAGCCCGGGGCGAGGACGGCCGCATCTATCCCTGGGGCAATCAGCCGGCGGGTTTGAGCCGAGCCAACTTCGGCCGCACGGGCTTGTCTGGGCCGGTCCGCGACCGACCGGAGCGGCTGCTGCTCTATCCGCCGATCATCTCCGTGGACAAGTATGAGAACGCGGTCAGCCCCTACGGCGTCTATCAAATGTCCGGCAATGTGGCGGAATGGACGGCCGACTGGTACGACCCTAACTATTACAAGACGGCGCCGGACCGCAATCCCAAGGGGCCGGAACGCGGAACTCAGAAAGCCTTTCGTGGCGGCGGGTGGGTTGACAGTACGCCCTCCGTGCGGCCTGCTCAACGGAACGGGGCGGATCCAACAATGAAAATGAACTGGCTCGGTTTCCGCTGCGCGCGGGACATGCGTGAGACGACAGACACGCAGAGCCAGCCGAAGTCCTAAGCCATTTCCGATTCTGTAAACGGCCGGGGGACTGGCTAGAGTGAGATCTGGGCTACCAACTTTCTCACGGCGTCGGCTGATTTTCGAAGCGCCTGAAGTTCAGCCGCGTTCAGTTTCAGTTCCAGAACCCGTTCTACCCCGTTGGCTCCCAGAAGGACCGGGACTCCCATGAAAATTCCATCAATGCCATACTCCCCATGAAGATAGGCCACACAGGGTAACACTCGCTTCTTGTCCCGCACGATGGTTTCGACCATCTGCTCAATGGCCGCCGCCGGCGCATAAAACGCCGAACTCACCTTTTGCAGCGACAGGATTTCCGCCCCCCCATGTCGGGTGCGCTCAATCAGGGCGTTGATGCGGGCGTCCGACAACAGGTCAGTGATCGGAATCCCGCTGACCGACGCATGACGTGGAAGCGGGACCATGAAGTCACCGTGTCCGCCCAGGACGAGCGCATTGATATCCTCGACCGATACTCCCAGTTCCAATGCGATGAACGTTCGAAACCGGGAGGAGTCGAGAATCCCCGCCATGCCCACGATCCGATTTTTCGGGAAGTCAGTCGCCTTCGCCACGACATGCACCATCGCGTCAACAGGGTTCGTGACCACAATCAGGACTGCGTGCGGAGAGAACTTCGCAATCTGAGCGCAGAGGTCCCCGACTATCGAGGCGTTCTTGTTCAACAGCTCCTCACGGGACATGCCTGGCTGACGAGGCAGCCCGGCGGTGATGACCACGACATCGGAATCTCTCGTGTCCTCGAACCGATCGGTGCCGACGATCTCCAGATCGAACCCCTCGAGTGGGGAGGCTTCCTTCAAATCCAGAGCTCTGCCCTCGGCCAGCCCCTTTGTTCGGTTGAACAGGACGATGTCGCCCAATTCTTTTAAGGCAGCCCACAAGGCTGTGGTGGCCCCGACATTGCCCGATCCGATGATCGTTATTTTTTTGCGCATGACCCAGGCCCTAACTCTGCCTATGCAGGGCTTCTTTGGTGGCCATAGTGTTTTGTTCTACAACCAAACCCTCGCATTGATCTTCCATGTGCCTTCGTGAGTTCTGAAGGAAGGCATTCTAGGTCAGGATATCAGAACTGTGTCTGAGGTTCACGTGATCTCCCGCACCATCTCGGCGGCGTCACGACGAACCGCACTCTTCTCTGGGCGACCTGTTGGCGATGGAGAGTTGGTGGGTAGCTCGGCGTCGTTAAAGACGGTATACGATCAACGAATCGCCAACGCGCGCGAGATCCGGTCGCTCAGGTCGTCGCCGGGCGCTTAACCTGAAGAATTGCGCGGGCCTGCTCGCTGGTCTCTTTGACCAGGATGCCCATCTTGGGGTGGGATGGTTCGAGATCAACTGGGAGACTGTAGCTCCGGAGCCGCTCGCTCGCGATCTCGCCGATGGACCCCACCACCATCTGCCGAAGGGCCTGCTGAAACTCCTCTGCTCGCCGGTTCTGCTCCAGCAGTTGCATCACGTGCTCGACCTGGACCGCGTTGGTGAACAAAACCACTTCCACCTGGCTTGAAAGAATTTGATCCAGGGCTCGACGAAGTGGAGTGATGTCCTCCGGGAGCGCCCACCGGTAGACCGGCACGTGGGAGACCACCGCGCCTCGCTCCCTGAGCCCCTCCAGCAGCTCCGCGTTCGACACGCCGTATTCCTGCACGGCGATCCTGAGGCCGGACAGGGTCTTGCGAGCATCGAGCGCCTGCAGGATATCGCGCCAGGTGTTGGGCTCCGGCACCGAAATCTCGGGCGTGAGCCCGAGCTCCTTCAACGCCGCAATGGGTTTGGGCCCCCGGGCCACCAGACTGACTCGGGCGAGTCCGGCTTTGATTCGGTCCAGCGGATGGCGGGTCTGCAGCACCTCGACCATGGTGCGGGTGCCCACGCCGGTCAGCAGAATCACCATGTCGAACTGGCGGGCGAGGAGCTCCTCGCCGAACTGCAAGACTTCGGTATTGTCTTGAAGCGGGACCTCCCGCATGGAGGGGGCCACGAGCGGCTGACCGCCATAGCGGGTGATCAGGCGCGCCATCTCAGTGGCCAGACGGCTCTCAAAGGCCGCGACGCGCAAGCCGTTAAACCCCTGCTGGTCTCCCATCACTGAGCGCCCTGCTTTGCAGGCGCGTCCGCCGCGCAGCGGAAGCCAGTTGAGTCGTTCCGGTTCAGTGGCTCGCTCTTGACCCGCGTGAACGCGCGGACCAGCGGTGTCTCCACATGCCACCCGGAGCTGCGGAGGACCTTGTGGGTCCCGGTTTCGGGGCCTTTCGGGTTCCGTGCGGGACTTTTCTCGTAGTAGAGCGGGTCGTACCAGTCCGCTACCCATTCCCAGACGTTCCCGGCCATGTCATAGGCGCCAAACGGACTCTTGCCGGCTTCATAGCTCCCCACCGGCATCAAGGTTTTCTCCCCGATCCAGCGCTGGTTGTAATTCAGGTGCTTCGGTGTGGGCTCGACATTCCCCCAGGGGAAGCGGCGGTCGTCGGTGCCACGCGCGGCTTTCTCCCATTCAGCCTCGGTCGGGAGACGCCTGCCCGCCCAGTGACAGTAGGCATCCGCGTCATACCAGTCCACGTTGATCACCGGCCGGTCCGAAACGGACTCGGGCATCAGACCGCCTTGCCAGAGATTCCGGCTGGGATCTTTTACGTTCTGCGGAGTCCGATGGCCGGTGGCTCGCACGAACTCCAGATATCTCCCGTTCGTGACTTCGAACCTGTCGAGATAGTACGCATCCAGAGAGACCTCGTGGCGGGGATACTCGTCCCGTCCTCCATCGCGGTCCCCTGTCGGGACGCCCATCGGGAAGGGGCCGGCCGGCACCAAAACCATCGGGGCGCCGTCTTTTCCGCTGGCCTCGGTCTGAAGGCTGGCTGACGATTCCAGACCGGCTGTGCCGATCAGCAGCACGGCGAGGGGCGCTATGACCAACAGACGGGCTGGGCTCAGGGAAAATGTCTCTGACGTTAGGAGCATGGGAGCGATCAGGATCGTACCACAGGGCGCAACTCGAATCACAGATACGTCAGGTTGCGGGGGCCAAAGCATGGACCGCGCGCCGTGGTGACACGCAAGTTTCCGATTGACGGACTCTAGACCCAGCCCTAGTATACCGTGAGGAAGAGGCGGGACGGTGACAGCCAGGGCGCTGATGCGCGGATCGCCCATGGAGGATGAAACCGTCGAGCCGGTCGAGGGAGACGGTGGATGACTGAGCCGATCATGCGAGGGCTGCGCCATCTTGCGTTGCGCGTGACCGACCTGAAGCAGTCCCGAGCCTTCTACGAAGGGCTCTTCGGGATGCGGGTGGTCTGGCAACCGGATGAGGACAATCTGTACCTCAGCTCGGGGAGCGACAATCTGGCGCTGCACCAGATTCCGGTCGGGGAGCTGGCTCAGTACCGGGGAGCCCGCGGCCAGCTTCTGGACCATTTTGGGTTCATCATGGATTCACCGGAGTCGGTGGACCGGATGTTCGAGCAGGTTGAACGGAGCGGGGCGCGAATCGTGCACCCCCCTAAGGGCCATCGGGACAGCAGCTACTCGTTCTATCTCGCCGACCCCGACGGCAATACGATCCAGGTCCTGTACGAACCCACAATAAGCCGTAAGGCGTGAGGGGTGAGGCGTAAGGGGTACAAGATGGGGTGGAGACTTTCGCGGCATCTCAATCTTGTGGGTCCGGTCGCCTCACGCCGGGGACCCGTTGCATTTCCCGGAGCAACGGGTGCCCCTCACGCCTAGCGGATGTAAAGATGCTGGACAAACTCCGTAGCGACCAGTATGTCGGTCTGGCTCCCTGGGTCTGGCTCCAGTTGGAAAGCTCGGACCCCCCCGGCCCGTTTCCGTTTATCGGCGGGGTGGCCCCCGACGTGGTCGCCAGCCTCCACCAAGCCCACAGTCTTCTATTGAGCGCCGTTGAGACCGCCATCAGCGACGTGTTCTCGCGTCGCGCCACGCTCGGTGATCCTTCGCTCCGCGCCCGGTTGGAAGACGCCTACGCCGAGCTGGTCAGGTCCCGGCCGCAGCTGAGCGCCCACATCCGGTGCGGGCGCGGACCAGACGGCACGTTTCAATGGGAATTCCCGTTGGACCCAGCGAAGTCGGCCACCATCACGTACACGGGCCTCCGCATCTTCAACGCGGTCGCGCGACAGGCGATGCCGCTCGACTTCGAGCGACCGATCGCTCCCGCGGTCGCCAAATTCCTCGGATTTCTGGATGGGACGCACACCGTCTCGGAGGTCCGGACAGTCGCCACGGCGTCCGGGCGCGACCTTGAGCGACACCTCGGCCGGCTGATGGATCTCCTCACGAAGCATGACTGCCTCGCCGTGTCCGCGCGCGCGTCGGTGCGGAGCCGGTGGCTCGAGGCAACCAGCGATCGCGACATCGTCCATCTCGGTCACGCGGCCTTGCTCTATCGTCAGCGCGACAGTTTCTTCCTCTTCGACCCCTGGCTGATGCCCTGGTTCGCCGAATCGGCGGTGCCATCACTCTGGGGTAGCCTCCTCCCCCGCCCGGCCGCCATCTTTTTGACGCACGATCATGACGACCATGTGGATCCCCGGACTCTGCTGCACCTGCCGAAAGACGTCCCGGTCGTCGTCCCCAGCCGAAAGAATCGCCGCGCGCTCTACTTCGATTACTTGGCGCTGCTGCGCGAGCTCGGGTTTACCCAGGTGATCGAGTTGGCCCATGGAGACAGCTGGAAGTTCGACGGGGGAGAGGTGGTCTCCGTCCCCTTCTTCGGGGAGGATCCCTGCGATATCGAAATGCCCCGGAACTGCTACCTGATCGTCGATCGCGGCCGGAATACGCTCGTGCATGTGGACAGCGGTCCGACCAACTCCGGGAAGTCGGCCGTGAAGGAGGGCGTGATCGACGAGTTGGTCCGGCGGCATGGACCGATCGCGACGTTGTTTGCCTCCCAGCAGCAACTGCTCGAAGTCCGAACCTACGCCGCCCATGCCTGTTTATCCCATCCTGGAAGGTGGCTGGAATCCGGCGAGAACGGGCATTTGACGAACAGCTATCTGACTCAACTGGCCGCCAGTGCGAAGGCCCGCCTGTTCGTCTCGTACGCCACCGGAGGGGCCGACTGGTATCCGGACCATCTGTCCTTCATGTTCAGTCAGCGCAACCCGGCCCGCACCGCGCTCCTGACCGCCAACTGGGAGCCCCCGGAGCAGCTCAAAGAGAAATTGGCGCCGTCTGGGTGCAGGTACCATTACAGTCACGCCCTCGACATCTTTCGGCCGACTCCCGACGGCGGAACCAAAGTGGTGCCGGCCACCGATTCGCTGGATCCCCTCCAGCTCTACCGGCTGGACCACGGCGACCCGCCGTTCATGCGGCAGGCGACTCCACCGGGTCGCACCTGACCCGTGTCGGCTTTCTCACCCTTCCATGAGGGGAAGTCCGAGGGCAGCGTGATCAGAGAGCGCGGGGGATGGAGAAATCAATGAACCGTACCGATACTGTGATCCTGGTGACCGGTGCAGCGGGCTTCATCGGCTACCATGTCGCCCGGAGGCTCCTCGAGCGCGGTGACCAGGTGTTGGGCGTGGACAACCTCAGCGACTATTACGACGTGCGGCTGAAGGAAGCCAGGTTGGCGCAACTGGAGTCCTCCCCGCGGTTCCGCTTTATCAAACTGGAGATCGCTGACCGCTCAGCCGTGCGGAATCTGTTCTCCGCCCATTGGTCTTTGCCTCGTCGAGCTCGGTGTACGGCGGGAACACCAAGATGCCCTTCTCAGAACATGACAACGTGGACCATCCGCTCTCGCTCTATGGGGCCAGTAAGAAAGCGAATGAGCTGATGGCGCATTCCTACGCGCATCTGTACGGACTCCCGTGTACCGGACTCCGGTTCTTCACCGTGTATGGCCCCTGGGGGCGACCGGATATGGCGCTGTTCCTCTTTACCAAGGCGATTCTTGAGGGCAAACCGATCGACGTGTTCAATCACGGCAAGATGCAGCGGGATTTCACGTACGTCGATGATATCGTCGAAGGCGTCGTCCGTGTGCTGGACCGGCCCCCGGCCTCTGATCCGAACTGGTCCGGCCAGGCGCCGGACCCTGCCACGAGCTCGGCCCCCTATCGCGTCTACAACATCGGTAATCACAAGCCGGTGGCGCTCATGCGAGTCATCGAGTTGTTGGAAGAGGCCTTGGGGAAAAAAGCGGAGAAGCGCTTGCAGCCGTTGCAGCCAGGCGACGTCCCGGCCACGTACGCCGACGTGGACGACCTGGTCACGCATGTGGCGTTCAAACCGAATACTCAGATCGAAGTCGGCATCCGGCGATTCGTGGAATGGTATCGCGGGTACTATAAGATTTGAGAGTCGCGTGACTGAAAGAGCCGGTGCAGCCGATCCAAGGACGCGCCCGTCAGGCCCGGCAGCACCGCGTGCGCCTCGGCGAGCTGGTCCGCGGGATACGTGGTGGCGAGGCCGACGACCCACATCCCGGCGGCTAGGGCCGCGCGGATACCGGCTCGTGAGTCCTCGATGACGAGGCACTCCGGCGGTCGGACCGGCGGCCTGGGCCGGGGGGGCGCCGCGTTGAGTCGCGCGAGGGCCAGCCGGTAGATCGCCGGGTCCGGCTTGCCGAACAGCGTGTCTTCCGCCGAGACGATCACCGTGAAATCCTTCTCGATCGGCGTTTCCCGCAACGCGAACTCGATCTGCTCCCGCTTTCCCCCCGAGGCAATCGCCAGCCGGTAGCGCGCGCCGGCCTGCTTGACGAACTCCACCGCCCCCTCGAACAGCGGCGGCTTGTGCGTCGCCGTGTAGGCCTGGAACAGCGTCGCTTTTCTGGCCATGATTTTCCGGAGGCGCGCGAGGTCCCGTCCGCCTCCGGCGGAGTCCAGGAGGGCGGCGGCGCAGTTTCGTTCGTCCATCCCCAGGTAGGCGCCGTAATAGGCCTCCTGCGTCAGCGCGAGGCCGTCCTCCGCGAGCGCCTGTTGAAAGGCGAGGAAGTGCGGGGTCTCATCGTCGGCGAGCACCCCGTTGAAGTCGAAAATGATGGCGCGAAGGGCGACGGCGGACACGGACCTCCCCCATGGCCGACCCTACTGTAACAGGGGCGCTCGAGGCCTGCCAAATTTGAGCGCACTCGCAAATAGTGTATAGTCTTCGAGCCACGCACCCATCCTGTGTCGGAGGGACCCGTGCACTCTCCCGATGTGTTGAGCGACCTGCTGGTGATCTTCGCCGTCTCGATCGCCGTCGTCTTCGTGTTCCACCAGTTCCGCTTGCCCTCGATCGCCGGGTTTTTAGCGGCCGGCGCGCTGATCGGACCATATGGGTTGAACTTGGTCTCGGACCTCGGCCAGGTCAATGTCATGGCAGAGATCGGCGTGGTGCTGTTGCTGTTCACGATCGGCATCGAGTTCTCGCTCGCGCACCTGGCGGCGTCCCGGAGCATTCTCTTGCTCGGCGGCCCGCTCCAGGTGGCCGGCGTGCTGCTGCTGGTCACGGTCGGCGGGGTGCTGATCGGGCTGCCGTATCGCCAGGCGATTTTCTGGGGCTGTCTCCTGTCCCTGAGCAGCACCGCGATCGTGCTGAAGGCGCTGGCGAGCCGGGGCGAGAGCGATTCGCTTCATGGTCGAGCCACGATCGGAATCCTGATCTTTCAGGATCTGGCGGTGGTGCCCATGATGCTCATGACCCCGATCCTTGCCACTGCGAATCAGGAGGTCCTGCCGGATGCGCTCGTGGCGCTGGCGAAATCAGCGGCGCTGGTCGGGATCATCGTGGGAGCGGCCTGGTTCCTGGTGCCCTGGCTGCTGGAGCATATCGTCAGAAGCCGCAGCCGCGAGCTGTTCCTGCTCACGATCATCGTGCTGTGCCTGGGCATCGCGTGGCTGACCTCTCTCGCCGGTCTCTCGCTCGCGCTGGGCGCGTTTATCGCCGGACTGGTCATCTCCGAGTCCGAGTACAGCCACCAGGCGATGGCCGAGGTACTGCCGTTCCGGGATAGCTTCAATAGTCTCTTTTTCGTCTCCATCGGCATGCTGATGGATCTCCGCGTGGTCCTGGCTCACCCGGTGCTGGTGATGGCCCTGGTCGGTGCGGTCCTGGTCGGCAAATTCATCACCGCGGTGGGGCCGGTGCTGGCCTGCCGCTATCCTCCGCGCGCGGCGGTGCTGGCCGGCGTTGCGCTGGCCCAGGTTGGAGAATTCAGCTTTATTCTGGCACAGGAGGGGAAAGATGCCGGGTTGCTGACCGGCGAGCCCTACCAGGTGTTCCTGGCGGTGTCGGGGCTCACGATGCTGGTGACCCCCTTCCTCATCCAATGGTCGCCCAAGCTCGCCAGGCGGGCTGAAGCGTTCCAACGCCTGTATCACTGGCTTCCCGGCCAGACGACCGCGCGTGTGGCCACCGTGACCACGCGCCAACTCAGAATCAAGGACCACGTGATCGTGGTGGGGTATGGCTTGAACGGCAGAAACCTGGCACGGGTGCTCGAAGAGACGGAGATCCCCTACGTGGTGCTGGAGCTGGACGGGGATCTGGTGCGCCGCGAATCCCGAATCGGTGTGCCGATCCATTACGGAGACGCCTCCAATCCCAGCGTGCTCCACCGTGTGCGGATAGAGCAGGCCCGTGTCCTCGTCCTTGCCATTTCGGATCCCTTCGCGACCCGTCGCACCGTCCAGATTGCCAAGGGTCTCAATCCTCAGGTGCACATCGTGGTGCGGACACGCTATCTCAAGGAGTTGGAGGAGCTGCACCAATTGGGGGCGGATGACGTCGTGCCGGAGGAGTTCGAGACCTCCATCGAGATCTTCACGTTGGTGCTCCGTACCTACAAGATGCCCCCGGAAGTGATCATGCAAAAAGCGGAGCAGATCAGACGGGAAGGGTATGCCGTACTTCGGCGGAGCGAGCTGCCGGAGCTTGCTCATCATCTCCGTGGCGGCATCTTGACGGACGTCGAGGTGGAAACCTGCCGGATCGAGCCCGACTCCCCGGCGGTGGGCAAGACTCTCGCGCAGGTTTCAATCCGGCCGCGGACGGGCGCGTCGGTCATCGCGCTCACCCGGAATGGGATGACGGAGTCCAACCCTTCGGAAAAAGTTCATCTGGAATCGGGGGATGTGGTGGTCTTGATGGGCACCCGCGACCAGATCAGACGGGCCGTCGGGCTTCTCACTGACAGCAAGATGGCCTGAATCGACGATCAGCGTTGTTTGCCGGTCATCAACTCGTAGGCTTCTCGAAGCGAACCGACCTCGATGACCGTGATGTTTCGCAGCCTGCCCAGTTGCGGAAGGTCCCACTCCTCGGTGCGCGCTTGGCCCTTCGGGACGAGCAGGGTGTGCATGTTCGCCATCGCCGCACCTTCCAGTTTGCCCGGGAGCCCGCCCACCTCGTCAATGCCGCCGTCCGTAGTGATCGCTCCGGTCAGCGCCACCCCGGGGCGCAGCGTTTCGCCGCGCGCGGCAGCCATGATCCCGATGGCCACCGCGCTGCTGGCGCTCGGTCCTTGGGTCAGGTTAGAGTAGGAGCGGTTCTTGATCGTGATTGTCCAGTTCCGAGAGTCTTCTCCGAGGGTCGCCGCCGCCGCAGAGACGGCCACGCGAACCCCTTCCTTCCACTCCTCATCCACGGCTGTGCCCTTGGACCGTTCACTGAACAGGACGGTGGGGCCCTTGCGCTGAGGGTCCCGATCGAGTTGAATGACGATATAGTGCACGGCGCCGATTTCTTTGCCGTCGGAGGCGCTCACGGCAAGCGCGGGGACCGTCGCGAACCGATGGGGGTCTGCCTGGACGAGGGACTGGGGGCAGACCGTCGCAATCGTGATGCCCGTCAACACGACAAGAAAGAACAGCTGGCTGACGCGTCGCTGCAATCCGGCACCTCCTCCGTCCGACGACAGCATACTCAGAAGGCTTGGTTTTGGCAAGACTTCGTGCGCCGCCGTCATCGGTTCCTCCCCTCCGCCCGGTTTCCTTGACAACCCAAAGAACCGCATACTATAGTGACTTTCACCCGCTCCGGGCTTGAAGAAAGCCCCGAGCAGCCACGTAAACAAACAGTCAGAGTCATCAACCGCGTAGGTGAACCCATGGGCGCGACGAACGTGGAACCGGCGACCGCGCTGGCCGAGCTTCAGGAAACGAAGCCTGATCGAGTGACGATCGTGGTGCTGAGCGGAGACATGGATCGGGTGATGGCCGCCTTTATCATCGCGACCGGCGCGGCAGCGATGGGCATGCAGGTCACGATGTTCTTCACGTTTTGGGGCCTGAACGCGATCCGCCGCAAAGGGACCCCCAGCGCGGCCAAGGATTGGCTGCGTCGGATGTTCGGCTTGCTGAATAAGGGAGGCGCTGAGACGCTGCCGCTCTCACGGTTTCATTTCTGGGGGCTTGGCACCGGCATGATGAAGCGGGTCATGCGGCAGCATCGGATGCCGGGTATTCCGGAGTTGATGGAAATGGCGCAGGACCTCGGCGTGCGGTTTATTGCCTGCACGACCACGATGGGGTTGATGGGGATTACCAAAGACACGTTGATCGAGGGCATCGACCAGTTGGCCGGGGTGACCACGTACCTCGCCGAGGCGAAAGAAGGAAGCGTCAATCTGTTCATCTGATAGCGAATAGCCAGCAGCAAGGAGCAAGCAGCAGCTCGGAACAGCCGATGAGTCAGGATTCTTTGCCGTGGAGCATTCCATGCTCAAAGCCGATGTGAAGCTGGATACTCTCGGGTACTTCTGCCCGATCCCCATCATTATGACCTCCAAGAAAATCAAGGAACTCGTGCCGGGTCAGGTTCTGGAGGTGGTATCGGATGACGAGGGGATCAAGAAGGACATGCCCGCCTGGTGCCAATCGACCGGCCACGAGATGCTAGGCCTGGAAGAAGAAGCCAGTGATTCCAAGCGGGTGTACAAAGCGTTCGTGAAGAAGGCGAAACGGTAACAGAGCCGTCCAGCGGAACACCTGCGTGAAGCCGGAGACGCCACCTAGCCTCTCCGGCTTTTTTATCCCCAAATCCCCCTCGGTTTCTTGACAGCTTTTCTCCAGCCTATACACAATATCTAGACAGCTGAGCCTCGCTCTTATCCTCTATATTGTATTTTTCGCTTGACTTCACCGGCTCGCTTTGTTATAGGGTAGCCGCGACGTGTTACATCGACGTTAATCCGGGTTTAAGGCCGGCGTTTCAGGCACTTCTCGCTTCCCGAACGTGAATCCCCGTCAGACGGGGCGGCGTAGGGGTTGCGATGTCTGAAAGGAGAGGGTTCGTCACGTACTGTGACCTGCTCGCCCGCGACAAGCAGAGACTGTTCCCCCCCACCGTCACTCCTGCCCGACCACATCCTGTTGCTCCCATTCCGGGCGTGACAGAGTTCGTGCTTTGCCGTGGACAGGCAGGGGCTGCCTCATCCGACGGCGCAACTCAGCCAGAAGGGTTCCCCACAGTAACCGGAGGTGGAGTCGGAGCATAACACCCCAACCATGGAGGTGGACCGATGGGAGCCAGCAGTCTTGTCTTAGATGAATTGATGTCGCGGATGGCCAGTCAGGCATTGGCCGATCTTGACGGGTCACGCATGGAGCCGATCTTCGACCGGGAGAACGGAAGGCAGGACGGACTGCTGGTCGAAGCATCTCTGGAGAGGGTGGTGGTCTTTGCCCGCGAGCAGGAGGTGCTTTCCTTGTCGGATGTCAGCTATGTGCGTCGTGCCATGACCCGCACCCAGGCCCGCCGCGCTCTCCTGTACGTCGCAGCCGGGACGTCGATTGCGAATGCAGTGATGCTCCTGGCCACGCTATCGAAAATCGAGATCGTGCGTCTGGCGTAGCCTGCCCCTTCGTCCATGACCGCGACAATGTGAGGGCCTGTGCCAATTCCGCAGTGGCCGCATGCCTAAGGAGGGTGTGATGTCGGGACCTTTTAGCCTGAGGTATCTCCATCTCTTCGTCAGCCACAGGTCCCCGGGAGCGTTCATTCTTTCACGGAACGGAAAGTCGGCGGATTTCGTGGGAGCCAGTCCTGATGATGTGGCCAGCACCCTCGGGCGACTGGCCAGACCGTCGGGGTATCGCTTTTTCTGGTTTGCCTACGCGTCCTCCCCTGAGGAGGCCTTTCAGATCGAACACACCTGGTACCACCGCTATCATCCGAACGACAACCTGTCTCCTCCGTCACGCCGGCACGGGTTGGATTGGCGTTGCACGACAGAGGGGTGCGCGGCTTGCGCCCTGGCTCACGCCCGATCTTAGCGACAGTTGGCAAGATTCCGACTCGCCATCCCGGTTCAGGATCCCCGCGGCGTTGCCTTGACTTCACGGGGTGATGCCTTTACCGTACCAACCCTGACGCTCCGCCTGGCTCCTCAAGGATCTCCGTGCCATTGACCGAGGCAAGACCGCTGTTGGTGGTCAACTGCGGGCAGCTCCTGACACTTCACGGTCCCCGTCGCCTGCGCGCCGGGAGGGAGATGGCGGAGGTCGGACTGATTCGACACGGGGCGCTGCTGATCCGGGACCGAATGGTGGCGATGGTGGGGCCCGGCGACCGTGTGGGCCGATCTCCGGATGCTCGTAGGGCTGTGCGCCTCGACGCCCGGGGGAAGGTGGTATTGCCCGGCTTTGTGGATTCTCACACCCATGCCCTGTTTGCGGCCCCTCGCGTGGAAGACTACGTCGCTCGAATCAGCGGCGCGAGCTATTCGCACATCGCCCGAGCCGGCGGAGGGATCCGGGCGAGCGCCAGCCGTGTGCGATCGACCAGCGAGCGGGTCCTGACCGAACGCCTGAGGAACGTAGCCCGGCTCTTCCTGGAATATGGGACCACCACCGCCGAGGTGAAGAGCGGTTACGGTCTCGATCTTGTCCAGGAAATGAAAATGTTGCGGGCGATCCGCGCGGCCGCGGAAGGTGCCGCCTGTGAGCTGGTCCCGACGCTGTTGGTCCACGAGATTCCGGCCCGCTACAGGAACAAGCGCGCCCGCTTCCTCCAACTGGTGAGGCAGAAGTTGATCCCGCAGGCTGTACGGGAAGGGCTGGCGGAGTTCTTTGACGTGTTTTGCGACCGAGGGTATTTTTCGTTGGCTGAGACGAAAGAGCTGTTGGGCGCCGCGGCGGGCGCCGGCTTGAAGTTAAAGTTGCACGCTGAGCAGTTGGCTCGGACGGGCGCAGCCCGAATGGCAGCGGGCCTCAACGCGGTGTCGGTGGATCACCTGGATCACCTGAGCGAGGCCGACATCCGATGGTTGCGGGGCACGCGGACGATCGCCACCCTGCTGCCAGGCAGTGTCCTGCATCTGGGGTCGGCGGACTACCCGCCAGCCCGGCGGTTGGTTGACGGCGGAGTTCCGGTGGCGCTGGCGACCAACTTCAATCCGGGCAGCTCTCCGACGCTGAACATGCAGGTGATTCTCTCCCTGGCCTGTTCACAGATGCGGATGACCCCCGCGGAGGCCGTCACGGCAGCCACGATTCACGGGGCCTACGCGGTCGGACGAGGCGATCAAGCTGGCTCGCTGGAAGTGGGGAAACAGGCGGATCTCGCGATCATGGATGTGGAGGACTACCGAGAGATCCCATACTTCTTCGGGATGAATCACTGCACGACAGTCATAAAAAAAGGGCGCGTCGTGTACAGAAGAGGTTTAGGTTAAGGTCAAGGTTAAGGTTAAGGGACAGCTCCGCTCTTGTCTCAACCTAAACCTCAGCCTGAACCTGGAAGTAGGATTATGGAACGCCTGGTCGAATGCGTGCCGAATTTTAGCGAGGGACGGAACGCGGACACGGTTCGCGCGCTCGTGTCGGTGATCCGGGCCGTCAAGGGCGTCTTTCTGTTGGAT
Source organism: Nitrospirae bacterium 13_2_20CM_2_62_8 (assembly GCA_001914955.1). GTDB lineage: Bacteria > Nitrospirota > Nitrospiria > Nitrospirales > Nitrospiraceae > 40CM-3-62-11. Next base: position 15,828 of record MNDM01000008.1, read on the forward strand.
GAGGAGATGGATCAGGATCACCACCGAGCGGTGCTCACGTTTGTGGGGGCGCCGGAGGCGGTGGAGGAAGCGGCGTTCCAGGCCGCGCACGCCGCGGCCGGCCTGATCGATCTCGGGCGACATCAGGGCGGGCATCCCCGCGTGGGCGCGACGGATGTCGTGCCGTTTGTGCCGATCCGGGGCGTGACGATGGAGGACTGCGTCGCGCTCGCCAGACGGGTGGGAGAGCGGATCGGGAGGGAGTTGAACATTCCGGTCTTCCTGTATGCGCAGGCCGCCTCGCACCCGGACCGGGCGAATCTGGAGGCCTTGCGGAGGGGAGGACTGGAGGGGTTGGCCGGCCGGATGACAACCGATCCTGCGTCGGCCCCCGATTTCGGCCCTCGGACGTTGCATCCGACGGCCGGGGCGACGGCCGTGGGAGCACGGCCGCCACTCATCGCGTACAACGTCAATTTGCAGTCGGGGGATCTCGACGTCGCGAAGGCCATCGCGAAAACGGTTCGTTTCTCCAGCGGCGGACTCCCTTGCGTGAAAGCAATGGGGGTGGCGCTCACGAGCCGCCGGCTCGTCCAGGTTTCGATGAACCTGACGAACTTCGAGAGAACACCGATCCACGTGGCGTTCGAGGCGGTGCGGCGCGAGGCCGAACGGCGCGGTGTGGCGGTCGCCGGGAGCGAGATCATCGGCTTGGTCCCACAGCGGGCTCTGGTGCAGGCCTCGGAGTTTTTCCTGAAGGTGGAACGCTTCGATCCAACCCAGGTTCTGGAAACCCGCCTTGAGCTGGTCCTGGCGCGTGAAGCTCCGCTCCGCGAGGCCGGGCCTCTGGGCCAGGTTGCTTCCGCCGCAGGCCCCGGCGAGTTAACCTCTTCCGTCTCGGGTTTCCTGGACGCAGTGTCGGCCGGCACCCCGACGCCGGGAGGCGGCAGTGTCGCGGCGCTGGCGGGCGCGCTGGCGGCCGCGTTGGGGGTGATGACCTGTCGGATCGGCGAACCGGCGAGTCAGTCTCCAGGCGCCTTCGATCATAGGTCCATGGAACGGCGCCTCACAGCCCTCCGCGAAAAACTGCAGGGTCTTATTCAAGCTGACGCGGACGCCTATGCGAGCGTGGTGCGGGCCTACCGCCTGCCGAAGACCGATCCCGCCAGGCCGGAGGCGATCTCGACCAGTCTGCGGATCGCGACGGAGGTGCCGCTTGAGACGGCCGCGCTCGCTACTGAAGTCGCCTCCTTGTTGCGGGCGCTGCTTCCGCAGACCAAAGCCACCGTGGCCTCCGATCTCAAGGTCGGGTTGCTGCTGGCGCTGGCTGCGATCGAGGGCGCGCTGGAGAACGTCAAAACAAACTTAAAAACTCAGAAAAATCAGTCGCTTAACAAGGACCTCGCCATTCGCATCCAGGCCATCACACAGAGTCTTGTAGAACTAAAAAGGCTGTGATACACTCGCTCTGTTTTTCCGAGTACGCGTAGTTCTCGCTAGCCTGAGGAAGTAAAACCGTCAGAGGACGGGAAGTGGTTCAGGATGGAAATCAAGGTTTTCAACAATAACGTGGAAAAGGCCCTGAAGGTGGCCAAGAAAAAGCTGGCCGGGGAAGGTCTCTTTCGTGAATTGAAACGGCGCCGATTCTACGAGAAACCCAGCGTCAGGAAAAAGGCCAAACAGCGCGAGGCCCAGCGCCGACGCCTGAAGTGGCTCGCGAAGCATCGGATGGAATGACTGGTCCTCGCTACTCGTTCCGTTCCCGCCCGTCCCTCTGATCAGGTCTCTCCGTTCGACCCCTCAATGCGGGACTCCGAGATCCATGCCGCTCTGCGTATCCTCGGACAGGAGGTGCGCCAGTGGCAAGAGCCTGTGCTTGGGGTGGTCGCCAGGGAGTCGCGGGACCCGTTCCAGATCCTGATCGCGTGTGTGCTCAGCCTTCGCACCAAGGATCAGACGACGACCGACGCGAGCCGGCGTCTGTTCGCCTTGGCGTCCACCCCTTCCACGATGAGACGGCTGTCCCGCCGCCGCATCGAAGCGGCCATCTACCCGGTCGGCTTCTATCGCACCAAAGCCAAGCACATTCGGGAGATCTGCCGGCGCCTGTTAGAACGGTATGGCGGCTCCGTCCCGGACTCGATCGAGGAACTCCTGACCCTTCCAGGCGTGGGACGGAAGACGGCCAACCTCGTGGTCACGGTGGGGTACGGGAAGCCGGGGATCTGCGTGGACACCCATGTGCACCGCATCAGCAATCGGTGGGGGTACGTCAAGACGAAGACCCCCGAGGAAACCGAGCAGGCCTTGCGCCGGAAGCTGCCGCGCCGGTACTGGATCACGTTCAATGATCTGCTGGTCCCGTTCGGGCAGAATCTCTGTCAGCCGGTGTCGCCGTTCTGCAGCCGATGTCAGCTGGCGAAGTATTGCGATCGTGCGGGAGTGATGAAGTCGCGGTGATTTTCAGTGCTGAGTAACGAGTGCTGAGTTCCGAGTAAAAAGAGTCCTCAATAGCCCTGAGGCTCAGGACTCAGCACTTTGCACTCACCACTGAGACTTAGATGAAGAGCGTCGTTTCGGCGCCGGCCGTCAACGAAATGATAGCCGGAAGCCCCATCACCTCGTCCACGTTCTTGGCCACCGCCGCAGAGTCTACGCCCATGTATTCGAGGCCGGCGCTGCAGGCGATCAGCCGGAATTGACCGACCGTCCTGGCTTCCTTGAACATCTCGGAGATCCGAGGCACCTTCTTCTCTTTCAACAAGCGACCGATCTCCTCCGCCGATTTCTTGTACTCCGGCGGGAAGTCCACAGCATCAATCCGCCCTTCAGCCAGTTTCTTGATGGTCCAGAAGAGCAGGACGACGATCACGTCCTTGCCCATGGCGGCGGCGGTCAGGCCGATCGTCGCCACTTGGTGGAGTTTGTCGTAGGTGCCGTTGTGGGCGAAGATCACGAATCGAGGTTTTGTCTTCACGGCGACACCTGGAACGTGAGGCGTCTTCTCGGCGTGCGGATTATAGACTCTGTGTCCGAGGCGTGGCAAGGGTCAGCTTTTGGGCTCCAGGGGAACTTTCAGGCCGTGCCGGCGTGCCGCCTGGATCGCCTCGGGATAGCCGGCGTCGGCATGCCGCAGGATGCCGATGGCCGGGTCGTTCGTGAGCACCCGGTCGAGCCGGGTCGCAGCCTCCCGCGTTCCGTCGGCGACAATGGCCTGCCCCGCATGCAAGGAATACCCGATGCCGACCCCGCCGCCGTGATGGAAAGACACCCAACTGGCGCCGGAGGCGGTATTCAGCAACGCGTTGAGGATCGGCCAGTCAGCGATCGCATCGCTGCCGTCGCGCATGCCCTCGGTCTCCCGGTAAGGAGAAGCGGCCGAGCCGGCATCCAGGTGATCCCGCCCGATGACCACCGGCGCTTTGACCGTTCCCTTGCGCACCAGCTCGTTGAGCCGCCGGCCCATGGCGGCCCGTTCCCCGCATCCTAACCAGCAGATCCGGGCCGGCAGGCCTTGAAATTCGACCCGCTCGCGCGCCAGCCGCAGCCAGCGCTGCAGCGATTGGTTCTCCGGAAACAGGTTGAGCGCGGCCTCATCAGTCGCGGCGATGTCGGCGCGATCACCGGAAAGGGCCACCCAGCGGAAGGGCCCCCGTCCTTCGCAGAAGAGCGGCCTGATGTAGGCCGGCACGAAGCCGGGGAACGCAAAGGCCTCCTGCACCCCTCGCTGGGAAGCCATGGCCCGGATGTTATTCCCGTAGTCGAACACGACCGAGCCGGCTTTCTGGAAGGCGACCATCGCCTTCACATGGACAGCGATGGAATCCAGCGCGCGATCCACATATTCCGATGGACTTTTCTGGCGAAGCCGAGCCGCGTCCTCCAGCGTGAGGCCGGCTGGCACATAGCCGTTGAGGGGATCGTGCGCGGACGTCTGATCCGTCACGAGGTCGGGGACGACCCCGCGGCGAAGCAGTTCCGGGAGCACCTGAGCGCAATTCCCGACCAGCCCGACCGACAGGGCGAGCCGGTTGGTCTTGGCCTCTTGGACCCAGTGCAAGGCCTCCTCCAACGACGCGGTCATCCGGTCGCAGTAGCGAGTCTTGATCCGTCGTTCGATCCTGGCCGCGTCCACCTCGACGCAGAGCAGGACCGCCCCGTTCATCGTGGCGGCCAGCGGCTGGGCCCCGCCCATGCCGCCCATGCCCCCCGTGAGGACGAGCCGCCCGGCCAGGTCGCCTCCGAAGTGCCGCGCCGCGGCGGCCGCAAAAGTTTCGAAGGTGCCCTGGACGATCCCCTGCGTGCCGATGTACATCCAAGACCCCGCGGTCATCTGCCCGTACATGATCAGTCCGAGCGCTTCCAGCCGGCGGAACTCCTCCCACGTGGCCCAGTGCCCGACCAGGTTCGAGTTGGCGATGAGGACGCGCGGCGCGAATTCATGGGTCGTGAGGACCCCCACCGGTTTGCCCGACTGGACGAGCAGCGTCTGGTCTCCTTCCAGGGCGGTCAGCTCCCGGACGATGGCGGCGTACGCCTCCCAATTGCGCGCGGCCTTTCCGGCCCCCCCGTACACGATCAGCTCGCGAGGGTTCTCGGCCACCTCCTCATCCAGGTTGTTCATCAACATCCGGAGGGCGGCTTCCTGGGCCCAGCCTTTGCAGGTCAGGGTCGTGCCGCGTGGAGCTCGGATGGGGAAGGTCACTTGCGTTTCGCCCGCGTCTTGACGCTGTTGATGAAGGCCTCGATCGCGGCGTCCACTTCGCCCGGGGTCATGGCGCGGTCGTGGGTTTCGCCCTCATCGACGAGGAAGGTCTCGTGGTCTTTCTCTTGCCGGACGACCACCGTATTATCGGCGGTGACCTCGATCATCATGAACCATTCCTTGTCGCCCTTTTTGATGGAGACCTCCTTGCCCAGTCCCTTGTTCTTGATCTCGACCTCCAAGTCTCCGCTGGCGGGGCCCGATTCGGTCGGTGGAGGAGGAGGCTCGGCGGCCTGGGTGACCATCGGGAGGCCGACCAGCACAGCGGCGGTGAGGACCGGGGCCAGACTGACGAGAATTCCGCCGGTGCGACGGCGAGAGAGAGAGGTCATGACTCACTCCTCTGTGCTTGTCGGGAGGTGGACAGGACTTCGGTCAAGGCGCCGCTGGCCACGATCGCGCGAACCAGCTCGATATCCGGCGCCAGCGTGCGGTCCTGCTCCAGTCGGGGAACTTGCTGGCGGATCAGCCGCAGGGTCCGGCGGCTGCCGGCCCCTGCTTGCAACGGACGGTGAAAGTCCACCCCCTGGGCGCCGCAGAGCAGCTCGATCGCCAGAATATGCTCGGCATTGGACAGGATCTGCTTGAGTTTGAGGGCCGATCCCATCCCCATGCTGACATGGTCTTCCTGGTTGCCTGAGGTTGGGATGGAATCCACCGATGCCGGGTGAGAGAGCACCTTATTTTCGGAGGCAAGCGCCGCCGCCGTGACCTGGGCCAGCATGAAGCCAGAGTTCAGTCCGGGCTGCGGGCTCAGAAACGGCGGGAGTTCCCCGTATACAGGATTGGTCAACCGCTCGATCCGGCGTTCCGCGATGCTGGCCAACTCCGTGATCGCGATGGCCAGATGGTCCAACACCAGGCCGAGCGGCTGCCCGTGGAAGTTGCCGCCTGGGAGCACCTCATCCCGATCCGGGAAGACGATCGGGTTGTCGGTGACGCTGTTCATCTCGACGCTCAGCGTGGTCCGGACGTAATCCAGCGCGTCGCGGACCGCCCCGTGCACCTGCGGCATGCACCGCAGGCTGTAGGCGTCCTGCACGCGCGGACAGTCCACGTGCGAGGTCCGAATCTCGCTGCCCGCGAGCAGGGCGCGCAGATTAGCCGCCACTGTCACCTGGCCCAGATAGGGGCGAAGACGGTGAATCCGGGGGTCGAAGGCGACCGGGGTACCCTTGAGCGCTTCCAGCGACAGCGCCCCGGCGACATCGGCCGCGTCCACCAGCAGCCGGCATCGACGGAGCGCCAATAGCCCCAGCGCGAGCATGGCCTGGGTCCCGTTGACCAGCGACAACCCCTCTTTGGCTTCCAAGTGTAGGGGCTTCAAGCCCGCCTTCGCAAGCGCGGCCCGCCCCGACTGCCTACGCTCGCCCACAAAGGCCTCGCCTTCGCCGATCAGGACCAGCGCCAGGTGCGCCAGCGGTGCCAGATCGCCGCTGGCGCCGACCGATCCTCTGGAGGGAATCACCGGCAGCACGTTGCGATTGAGCAGCGTGAGCAGGTATTCGGCGATCAACGGGCGGACCCCGCTGTGCCCGCGAGCCAGCACGTTGGCTCGCAACAGCAAGATTCCCCGGGTTTCTTCGCGCAAGAGCGGGTCCCCCACGCCGGCCGCATGACTGCGGACCAGATTGAGTTGCAGTTGCTTGATGTCGGACGAGGAGATGCGTTGATCGGCCAGCTTCCCGAACCCCGTCGTCACCCCGTAGACCGGCTTGGTCCCGGCCGTGACCCGCCGGATCACCTCGCAGGCCGCGGCCATCCGTGTTTCGGCCTTGGGCGCGAGCTTGACCGGCCGTCCGTCGAGCACGACGTCGTAGAACGCGGGAAGGGTCAGATCCTCTCCGGTCAGGAGCAAGGGCTTCATCGGCTGAGGGACCTCATGCGCCGGATTATAGCCTCCCGCCGTCCTCGCGTAAACCGAATGTAGGGCCCACACCCTCCTTGTTTGCCCCCGGTTCGCATGCTAGGATGCCGGCGCGATGGAGGTCTTGCTCTCCAAGGACCTGCTGCTCAGCCTGTTCGTGCTCTCGGTCGTCACCTTCGTCGTGAGCTTGGTCGGCATCCCGTTTCTTCTGGTCAGACTTCCTCCTCATTACTTCGACGAGCGCCATCCCCGGACCTGGATGGAAGATCACCATCCGGTACTCCGGTTGATCGGGCTGGTCTTCAAGAATGCGGTGGGAATCCTCTTGTTCATGGCCGGGGTCGCCATGATCGTCCTCCCCGGCCAAGGAGTCCTGACGATGTTGATCGGCGTATCATTGTTGGACTTTCCCGGCAAGCGTCAGTTGGAGCGCAGGCTCATCGGCCAGCGCGCCCTGCTGAGGACGATTAACAAGCTGCGAGCGAAGTTCGGCCGGCCTCCGCTCGTCGTCGCGTAAGTACAACATACCCTTTCTCCATGCCGACCCTCTACCTGATTGACGGCAGCGCCTACATTTACCGAGCCTATTTCGCCCTGCCCGCCCTGTCGAATTCCAAGGGGCTGCAGACAAATGCGGTCTACGGCTTTACCACGATGCTCATGAAGGTCCTGCGCGAACACCGGCCGGACTCCCTGGCTGTGGCGTTCGATGAAAAAGGGCCAACCCTCCGTCATGAGGAGTTCAAGGAGTATAAGGCACACCGGCCGCCCATGCCGGAGGGAATGCAGGCGCAGGTCCCTTACATCCATCGCGTGGTCGAGGCCTTCGGGCTGGCGGTGATCCGGTTCGCCGGGTACGAAGCCGATGATCTCATCGGCACGCTGGCCCGCAAGGCGGAGGCAAGGGGGTTCGGGGTAGTGATCGTCACCGGCGACAAGGACATGTTCCAACTGCTGACGCCGGCGGTGCGCATCTACGACCCGGTGAAAGACAAGTGGTTCGGGGAGGACGACTGCCGTGCGCGGTTCGGCGTGGAACCGGCGCGAGTGGTCGAGGTGATGGGGCTCATGGGCGACGCCACGGACAATATCCCCGGCGTGAAAGGTATCGGGGAGAAGACCGCGATCAAGCTGATCGCGGAGTTCGGGACGATCGAAGAGCTCCTGCGCCGCGTTGAGGAAGTGACGGCCCCCAAGATCAGAGCGTTGCTGGTCCAGCAGGCCGACAATGCCCGACTGAGCCGGCAACTGGCCACCATTCATGTGGACTGCCCGGTGGAGTTCGATCCCGAGCGGTTCCAGGTCAGGCCGCCACCGACGGAGTCCCTCGTGACCGTGCTGCGGGAGCTAGAATTTCCCACGCTGCTCAAGGCCATTCATCCAACATCGCCGGCCGCGCCGGATCAGATGCTCGGAGCCAAAGCAGACATCATCCGGGATGAGGCGGGAGCCCGGCGGTTTCGCGACGGCCTGGCGCGGGACGAAGCGCTGGGCCTCCACTGCGTGCTGGGGGGCGCCGAAACGGCAGCAATCACCGCTGAACTTCATGGGCTTGCCCTGAGCGCCCCTGGTGGGACGACGGTCTTCGCGGCGCGACTAAAGCCGGGGTCGCGGCAGCCGCTCCCGCCGTCTCTGCGTGATCTGCTCGAAAGCCGGACGCGGATCAAGGCGGTGCATGATCTCAAGCCGGTGTTGCTGGCGTTCCAGAGAGCGGGCATGGGCTTAACTCCGCCCTGGTTCGACACGATGATCGCGGCCTATCTCCTCAACCCCAACCGGCGGACCCACACGCTGGAGGCGGTGGCGCTGGACGCGCTGGGGTATCACCAGGGAGCTGGGCAGGCTGAGCCGGTCACTGAGGCTCCGACTGATCTCTTCGAAAAGGCTGATACGGCTGCTGTGCAAAAGGCCGCTGACGCAGCTGTGGTGGCGAAAACTGCTGAAGCAGCCGCGGTGACAATCCGGCTGATGCCGCTGTTGAAAGCGCGGCTGGAGGAGCAGGGCAGCCTCCGCCTGTTCGACGAGGTGGAGATGCCGCTGGTGCCGGTGCTGGCCGAGATCGAACGCAACGGGTTCGGTCTGGATGTGAGGGTGCTGGAGGGGCTCAGCAAGGAGTTGGAGCGGGAGCTGGACCGCATGATGGAGGCGATCGCTGGCCTGGCGGGAGGGGAGTTCAATATCAATTCCCCCAAGCAACTGGCCGCCGTGCTGTTCGACAAGATGGGCCTCAAACCCATTCGGAAGACCAAGACCGGCTTTTCGACCGATGAAGACACCCTGACGCAGTTGGCGACCCAGCATGAGCTGCCCGCGCAGATCCTGAATTACCGGAGCCTCAGCAAGCTCAAGTCCACCTATGTGGACGCGTTGCCCACGCTGGTGAACCCGGAGACCCGCCGGCTGCACACCTCCTTGAACCAGACCGTGGCCGCCACCGGCCGGCTGTCGTCCGCCGATCCCAACTTGCAGAATATTCCGGTCAAGGGCGAGTACGGGCTTCGGATTCGGGAGGCCTTCGTGGCGGCCCCCGGTCACACGCTG
>MNDM01000027.1 GCA_001914955.1 Nitrospirae bacterium 13_2_20CM_2_62_8
CTGCGGTTTGCGATTCGGGAGGGGGGCAAGACGGTGGGCTCGGGCGTCGTCACGGAGATCGTCGCGTAGGAGGGTCCGCGTGCGGGTCCTGTCGCCGACCAGCCCGGCCGTCCTCGCACCCCGCCCGGTGTGGGGACCCGGGGACCCGTTGCTATTCGGTTGCAACGGGTGAACGGGCGGCCGGGCCCCAGGTCGACGCCACCCGCAGGGACCAGCTGATTCGGGGCAACCTCGCCGCCCCCGCAGACAATGGCCCGATCACGACTGAGTAGAGTGGAAGGGAAGGCGTAAGAGATGCGGGAGATCATCAGCATGGCGTGTTCGATTTGCAAACGCCGAAATTACTCGACCATGAAGAACAAGAAGAACGATCCGGACCGCCTGGGGCGAAACAAATACTGCCGCTCTTGTCGGAAACACACGCCTCATAAAGAAGTGAAATGAGGAAGGTTGAGGTTAAGGCTAAGAATCGGACAAGGTCCCGAATTTGATCTTCCCTCAACCTGAGCCTCAACCTCAGCCTTGCTGTGCGCAGAGGGGCATGGTGTTCAACGGCTAGCACGTCGGTCTCCAAAACCGAAGGTCCGGGTTCGATTCCTGGTGCCCCTGCCAGAACGACCGTGCTGCATTGATCGGAATCTCGGGACGCGGCTAACGCCGGAGCGTGTTCATGTTCAGGAACCTGTGGTCCTCCATCGTCGAATTTTTGTCCGACGTCAAGGGTGAGTTTAAGAAGGTGTCCTTTCCCACCAAGGGTGAAACGATCGGGTCCACCACGGTCGTCATTGTGTTCTGCGTAATCATGTCGATCTACTTGTCGGTCGTGGACTCGTTTCTGGTCTGGCTAGTCAGCAAAGTGATTTGAGTGATTGAAGGAACGAGCCAGGTGGGTCGCCGGTGTCACGAGAGCGCAGGGCGCCCGGTTGGTGAGGCGGCAGCTTCTTAGAAGGATGGGATTAGAGGGATGGGAATGAGTAAAGATTGGTATGTGATCCATACCTATGCGGGATTTGAGGGCCGGGTCAAGACCAGCATTGTGGAACGGGCGAATCAAATGGGACTGGTCGAGAAGCTGGGGCAGGTTCTCGTCCCCACGGAAGACGTGATCGAGATCAAGGATGGCAAACGCAGGACTTCGAAGAGGAAGTTTTTCCCCGGATATGTGTTGGTGGAGTTGGAAAGCCCGCTCACGGATGAGACCGTTCAACTGATCAAGGAGACACCCAAGGTCACCGGCTTTGTCGGAGGAGGGGCGCGGCCGATTCCGCTGACCCCCGACGAGGCGGACTCACTGCTCAAACAGGTGGACTCCGGAACCGCAGCGCCCCGTGAGGCGATCCGCTTTATTAAGGGCGACAATGTCCGGATTATCGACGGGCCATTTCTAGGATTCAACGGCCTGGTGGATGAGGTGGACGCCGATCATAACAGGGTCAAGGTGTTGGTGAGCATCTTCGGGCGGTCAACGCCGGTGGAATTAGGTTTTTTGCAAGTGGAACGGATCTAACCGCGGCGCGTCGCAGCGTCGTCGGGTCATCGCGTGGTGCGTCTCTCGCGAAAGACGCGAGGGACGCTAAAGACACCACGACGTAACAGACTCGATAGATGCGAGGACGCATTGCGGAGCGAAGCATGGCAAAGGAAATTTCGGCCCAGATCAAACTGCAGATTCCGGCTGGGAAGGCCAATCCGGCCCCCCCGGTGGGGCCCTCTCTCGGTCAGCATGGCGTCAATATTATGGAGTTCTGCAAGCAGTTCAACGCCAGGACTCAGAAAGACGAGGGAAGCATCATTCCGGTCGTGATCACGGTGTACAAGGACCGCACCTTCACCTTCGTCACGCGTACCCCGCCGGCGTCCGATCTGCTGAAGAAAGCTGCCGGGATTATCAAAGGCTCGGGGGCCCCGCACAAGGATAAAGTCGGAGTGATTTCGAAGGCCAAGGTGCGGGAGATTGCGAAGCAGAAAATGCCTGACCTGAATGCAGCGGACCTGGAAGGGGCCATCAAGATCATCGAGGGGACAGCCCGAAGCATGGGAGTTGTGGTTCAGTAGAGGGAATGACATGGGCAAGAAGATGAAGGCCTCGTTGGGCAAGCTCCAGTCGCGACAATACGGATTGAAGGATGCCGTGGAGCTCGTGAGGCAGACTGCCTATGCGAAGTTTGACGAGTCCGTGGATATGGCCCTCCGGCTGGGAGTGGATCCCAAGCGGTCCGATCAAATGGTCAGGGGCACGACCGTGCTCCCGCACGGAACGGGGAAAAAGCTGCGCATCCTGGTGTTCGCCAAAGGGGAGAAGGAGCAGGAGGCTCGGGCGGCCGGTGCGGATCACGTGGGGGCTGAGGATTTGATCGAGAAGATCAAGGGAGGGTGGATGGAGTTCGATCAGGCGATTGCGACTCCTGACCTGATGGGGGCGGTGGGCAAACTCGGCAAACTGTTGGGCCCTCGCGGGTTAATGCCCAACCCCAAAGCCGGCACCGTGACGTTTGAGATTGCCAAAGCCATGGCCGAGATCAGGAAAGGGCGGGTCGAATACAAGGTCGAGAAAGCGGGGATCGTGCATGTGTCGATCGGCAAAGTCTCGTTCGAGGCGCAACGGTTGTACGAGAACGCCCATTCGATCCTGGAGTCCGTGATGAAAGCGAGGCCGGCTTCCTGCAAGGGTCGCTATCTGATGAGCGCGACGCTCTCGAGCACGATGGGCCCGGGGATACGGTTGGACACCGTGGCCATCGCCAAAGAGTGGAGTTGAAGGGGTGGTGGGGACGGCGGGGGTGATTTTCGTGCTCACGCACTGCGCAGTCAGTAGGGGGCATGTGGTGGCCAGGTAGCCTCACGTGCTCGCGCGTCGCGCACACAAGATTGATCGTTCCGGCCAGGGGTGGATAGTGTGCCGGGTACCCGTTGCTGTTCAGATTGCAACGGGTGATGACGCGCGCAGTTTGAGGCTACCTGGCCACCTGCCCCACGGAGCAGGCGAGGAAATCCGTTGTGTCGAAGGTGGTGGATACGGGGAGGCAAAATCACCGCCGCCGTCCCCACCAAGGGCTAGATCGCGGAGGCGAGGGATAGGTAGATGAAAAAGGACGAGAAAGCGACGGTGGTTGCGGAGCTGCATGAAAGGTTTTCCCGGGCCAAGCTCGCGATTATGACTGAATGCTCCGGGCTCTCCGTGAATGAAGTCACCGAACTGCGCAAGCAGTTGCGAGGCGCGAAGGCGGAATTCAAGGTCGTCAAGAATACGCTCGCCGCGCGCGCGGTCGAAGGGACCTCGCTGGAGGTCGTGAAGTCCCACTTCAAGGGTCCCCTGGCCTTGATGATCGGTTACGATGACCCCGTGCTCCCGACGAAGATCTTCCGCGACTTTATCCGGGCAGAGAAGCGCGAGGACAGAATCAAAATCACGGTCGGGGTGTTGGGGGGAAACCTGCTTCCGGCCCCTCGACTTCTGGCGGTGGCCAGCCTGCCGTCGAGGGATGCGCTGCTGTCCATGGTGCTCTCGGCGATGCAAGGACCGCTCCGCGGCTTGGTCTTTGCGCTGAGCGGACTGGTACGAGGACTGGTTGGTGTCATGGTGGCGATCCAGGACAAGAAGAAAGGAGAAGGGGACATGCCAACGACTGAGGGCAAGCTCTCGCAAGAGGACTTCATCACCGCGATCGAACGCATGAGTGTGTTGGAACTGTCCGAACTGGTGAAGGGGCTTGAAACCCGCTTCGGGGTCACCGCGGCGGCGCCGGTGGCGGTGGCGGCCGCTCCGGCCGCCGGTGGGCCGGCGGCCGCGGTGGAGGAAAAGACGGCGTTTGACGTCATGCTGCTGAGTGCCCCTGCGGAAAAGAAAATCCAGGTCATCAAGGTGGTGCGAGAACTGACGAGCCTCGGCCTCAAGGAGGCGAAGGATTTAGTGGAAGGCGCGCCCAAGCCGGTCAAGACCGGGGTCTCGAAGGAAGAATCCGAGACGATGAAGAAGAAGCTGGAGGAAAGCGGCGCCAAAGTCGAGGTGAAATAACGCGATGCCCGGCGAATAGCCGAGAGCGGACAGCACGGACCGGCGAAGCGAATAGCCGGTCGCTGTAAGCAGCTCAGGAGGGGCGTGGGTATGTTGGAACAGACCGTCAATGGGTTGATCGAGCGGAAAGATTGTTCAAAGATCAGAGCTAACATTGACATTCCTGATCTGATTGAGATCCAGAAGCGGTCTTATGAGCAGTTTCTCCAGATGGAAAAAGAGCCTGACCGGCGGGAGGACAAGGGACTCCAGGCAGCGCTCACCAGCGTCTTCCCGATCTCGGAATACAACAACACGGCGATTCTGGAATTCTCAAACTACTCGCTAGGCGCGCCGAAGTACGACGTCCGTGAGTGCCTTGAGCAGGGGATGACGTATGCCGTCCCCCTCAAGCTCAGGGTCAGGCTTGTCGTCTTCGACAAGGAGGATAAAGGGCCGAAAAAAAAGGTGCTGGACGTGCGTGAGCAGGAGGTCTACGTCGGCGAGCTTCCGCTCATGACGGAGCGAGGCACCTTCATCGTGAACGGGACGGAACGGGTGGTGGTCAGTCAGTTACATCGCTCGCCCGGCGCGTCATTCACCCACGATAAGGGTCGCACGCACGCGAGCGGCAAGGTCCTGTATTCCGCCCGGATCATCCCGTACCGGGGGTCCTGGCTAGACTTCGAGTTTGATGCCCGTGACATCTTGTACGTCCGGATCGACCGCCGCCGGAAGATGCCGGCCACGATTCTGCTGAAGGCGTTCAGCTATTCGACCGATGATCTGCTCAAGATGTACTACCCGGTCGAGGAGATCCGGGTGGTCAAAGGGAAGTTGCTGCGGAAGCTGGATCCGGAGATACACCACGGCCTGAAATGCCCGATGGAAGTCGCGGAGAAGGGGAGCAAGGAACCCATCGTTCGGGAGGGGGCCAAGCTGACCAAAAACCTGATCACCCGCCTGCGTGCAGCGGGGGTGAAAGAGATTCCGGTCAACGCGGCGGAGCTGGTCGGGCGAGCCATCCTGACCGAGCTCGTGGACCCGGTCAGCAAGGAGAAGATTCTTGACAAGAACCACAAGTTGACGACCCCGACGATCGATAAGATCCTCGCCGGCCACGTTGAAAGCTTCAAGGTCATCTATTTGGACGCGGCGACGGCGACCCCGGTCATCCTCGACACCCTGGAGATGGAGCGGACGGCCTCCAAGGAAGAGGCGATGGTGGAGATCTACAAACGTCTCAGGCCCGGAGAGACGCCCTCCATCGAGACGGCCAGGGTGCTCTTCGACAATCTGTTCTACAACCCCAAGCGGTATGATCTCTCGCCGGTCGGCAGGCTCAAATTGAACAAGAAGCTGGGACTGGATCTCCCGCTCGAGCAACGGACGCTGACGGCTCAGGATATCGTGGAAGTCATTCGGTACCTCGTCAATCTCAAGATGGGCAAGGGCGAGATCGACGACATCGATCATTTGGGGAACCGACGAGTCCGTTCCGTGGGCGAGTTGCTTGAAAACCAGTTCCGGTTGGGTCTGGTGCGGATGGAGCGGAGCATCAAGGAGCGGATGAACCTCCTGGACATGGAGACGGTGTTGCCGCACGATCTCATCAACGCCAAACCGGTCGTGGCGGCCATCAAGGAGTTCTTCAGCAGCAGTCAACTGTCCCAGTTCATGGATCAGACGAACCCCTTGGCCGAGATCACCCACAAGCGCCGGTTGTCCGCGCTGGGCCCGGGGGGATTGACGCGGGAACGAGCGGGGTTCGAGGTGCGCGATGTGCACCCGTCGCATTACAGCCGGATCTGTCCGATCGAGACGCCGGAGGGGCCCAACATCGGGTTGATCACCTCGCTCGCCACCTACGCGCGGATCAACGACTTCGGCTTTATCGAGGCACCCTACCGCCGTGTTCGCAAAGGGCGGGTGACCGACGAAATCGAGTATCTCTCGGCGATCGAAGGCGAGCGATACGTGATCGCGCAGGCCAATTCGAAGCTCGATGCGGCAGGTCGGCTGGTGTCGGACACGGTCTCGGCCCGGCACGGAGGTGACTTTATCAGCGCCACCCCCGACAAGGTCGAATACATGGATGTGTCTCCCAAGCAGGTCGTGAGCGTTGCGACGGCCATGATCCCGTTCCTGGAGCATGACGATGCCAACCGGGCGCTCATGGGTTCGAATATGCAGCGCCAGGCGGTGCCGTTGATCCAAACGGAGGTCCCTCTGGTTGGCACCGGAATGGAAGCGGTCGTCGCGAGGGACTCCGGGTACGTGGTGCTGGCGAGACGGGCGGGCGTCGTGGAGAGTGTGGATGCGACGCGTATCGTCGTGAGAGCGGAACACAAGAAGAAGGAGGAAGGGGGCCGGAAGGGCGACGCGGGCCTTGATGTGCACGAATTGATCAAGTTCCAACGCTCGAATCAAAACACCTGTATCACCCAGACGCCGGTCGTCGGGGTCGGCCAGCCGGTCAAAAGGGGGCAGGTGCTGGCCGATGGTCCGGCCATTGATCGTGGCGAACTGGCACTGGGGCGGAATGTGCCGGTGGCGTTCATGCCCTGGGGCGGGTTTAATTTCGAGGACGCCATCCTGATCAGCGAAAAGCTGGTGCGGGAGGATACGTTCACGTCGATCCATATCGAAGAGTTCGAGGTGGAGGCGCGCGACACCAAGCTAGGGAAGGAGGATATCACCCGCGATATTCCCAACATCGGGGAGGAGGCGCTGCGGAACCTCGATGAGAGCGGGATCATTCGGATCGGTGCTGAAGTGAAACCGGGGGATATCCTGGTCGGCAAGGTGACTCCGAAAGGTGAAACGCAGTTGACCCCCGAAGAGAAATTGCTTCGGGCGATCTTCGGCGAAAAGGCGGGCGATGTCAAAGACACGTCACTCCAGGTTCCGCCCGGGGTCGAGGGCATTGTCGTGGACGTCAAGATCTTTTCTCGCAAAGGACTGGACAAGGATGAACGGGCGAGGAGCATCGAAAGCGAGGATGTCCTGAAGCTTCAGCGGGATCACCAGGACGAGCTGCGCATCATTGAGGAGGAGAGGAACAAGAAGTTTCGCAAGCTGCTATTGGGAAAGGTCGTAGGGCGAGACCTCATGGACCCTGAGAGCGGCGATGTCATCCTCAAGAAGAAGGGGAAGCTCGCGGCCGAGATCCTCAAGAAGCTGTCGGACGGGAACGTCAGGCATATCATTCTCGGCGATCCTGACGAGCAAAAGGCGCTCGAGGAGATCGAGCGGCACGCCAAAGAACAGGTCGAGATCCTCCAGACGTGGTACGACGAACGAGTCGGGCGACTGAAGCGGGGCGATGAACTGCCGCCCGGCGTGATCAAGCTGGTGAAGGTGTACATCGCGATGAAGCGGAAGGTGTCGGTCGGCGACAAGATGGCCGGTCGGCACGGGAACAAAGGCGTGGTCTCGCGGATTCTCCCGGAGGAAGACATGCCGTACCTGCCCGACGGGACGCCGGTCGAGATCGTGTTGAACCCGCTGGGGGTTCCGTCTCGGATGAATGTGGGCCAGATTCTCGAAACGCATCTTGGGTGGGCGGCCAAGGCACTCGGGATCCATGTCTCCAGCCCTGTGTTTGACGGCGCGTCGGAAAAAGAGATCAAAGATCTGCTGAAGAGAGCGAAACTGTCGGGGAGCGGTCAATCCACGGTCTACGACGGACGGACGGGCGAGGCGTTCGGGAGCCCGGTGACCGTCGGGTACATGTACATGATGAAGTTGCATCACCTGGTGGACGATAAGATCCATGCCCGGTCCATCGGGCCGTATTCGTTGGTCACCCAGCAACCGCTGGGCGGCAAGGCCCAGTTCGGCGGACAGCGACTGGGTGAAATGGAGGTCTGGGCGCTTCAGGCCTATGGAGCGGCCTCCACCTTGCAGGAGTTCCTCACCGTGAAATCCGACGACGTGCCGGGCCGCTCGCGAATGTATGAGGCCATCGTGAAGGGTGAGCCCTTCCTGGAGCCGGGGCTGCCGGAATCGTTCAATGTGCTGGTGAAAGAACTCCAGAGCCTCGGCCTGGACGTGGAGCTGATCAAAGCCAAAGAGTGAAAGGGAGGGGGCCCAGCCACCTCCCAGTGAAATGATGGGCGGAATAACTCACAGCAGCCGCTAAGGAGGGATCAACCTTGGAAGGCGTATACACCTTGTTTGAGAAGCCGCGCGATGCCGTCTCATTCGATGCCATGCGCATCCGAATCGCATCTCCGGAAAAAATCCGGTCGTGGTCCTATGGCGAGGTGAAGAAGCCGGAAACGATCAACTATCGGTCCTTCAAGCCGGAGAAGGACGGGCTGTTTTGCGCCAAGATCTTCGGGCCCATCAAGGACTGGGAATGTAATTGCGGCAAGTACAAGCGGATGAAGCACCGCG
The DNA here is from genome assembly GCA_001914955.1 of Nitrospirae bacterium 13_2_20CM_2_62_8. Taxonomy (GTDB): domain Bacteria; phylum Nitrospirota; class Nitrospiria; order Nitrospirales; family Nitrospiraceae; genus 40CM-3-62-11. The sequence goes on from MNDM01000027.1 coordinate 8,396, forward strand.
GCATCGTCTGTGATAAGTGCGGCGTCGAAGTGATTCAGTCCAAGGTGCGGCGGGAGCGCATGGGGCATATCGAGCTGGCGGCGCCGGTGGCGCACATCTGGTTCTTGAAGGGTGTCCCGAGCCGCATCGGCACGTTGCTGGATATGAACCTCAAGCACCTCGAGAAAATCCTGTACTTCGAGAGCTACGTGGTGACCGACCCCGGCGAGACGCCGCTCCGCGAGAAAGAGCTGCTGACGGAGGAGAAGCTCCGGACCCTGCAGGAACAGCATGGGGCCAGCGCGTTCAAGGCTGGCATCGGCGCCGAGGCGATCCGGGACTTGCTCCGCAAGAGCAGTATCGCCGCGCTGTGGGACGAGCTGCAGCTGAAGGCCAAGACTTCCACGTCGGTGGCGCTCAAGAAGAAGTATGCGAAGCGTCTCAAGGTGATCGAAGCGTTCCGCAAGTCCGGCAATAAACCGGAGTGGATGGTGATGGACGTGATCCCGGTCCTCCCGCCGGAGCTTCGCCCCCTGGTGCCCCTCGACGGCGGCCGGTTTGCCACCTCGGACCTGAATGATCTCTACCGGCGCGTGATCAACCGGAACAATCGCTTGAAACGGCTGATCGAGCTGAAGGCGCCCGGCGTGATTATCCGCAACGAGATGCGCATGCTGCAGGAGGCGGTGGACGCGCTGTTCGACAACGGCAGGAGAGGCCGGGCGATTCGAGGCCCCAACAAGCGGCCGCTCAAGTCGCTGAGCGACATGCTGAAGGGAAAGCAGGGCCGTTTCCGGCAGAATCTCCTCGGGAAACGCGTCGATTATTCCGGCCGCTCGGTCATCGTGGTGGGCCCGGAGCTCCGCCTCCATCAATGCGGGCTACCGAAGAAGATGGCGCTGGAATTGTTCAAGCCGTTCATCTTTCACAAGTTGGAGGAACGCGGCGCGGCGACCACGATCAAGAGCGCCAAGCGGTTGGTCGAGAAAGAGCGTCCGGAGGTGTGGGACGTGTTGGACGAAGTCATTCGTGAGCATCCCGTCCTGCTGAACCGGGCTCCCACCCTCCACCGGCTGGGCATCCAGGCGTTCGATCCGGTGTTGGTCGAGGGGAAAGCTATCCGTCTCCACCCGTTGGTCTGCGCGGCCTTCAACGCCGACTTCGACGGCGATCAGATGGCGGTGCATGTGCCGCTCTCCATCGAGGCCCAGATCGAGGCCCGGGTGCTGATGATGTCCATCAGCAATATCTTGTCGCCTGCGAACGGGAAGCCGATCGCGGTCCCATCCCAGGACATGGTGCTGGGCTGCTATTGGCTCACCAAGGAACGGGCCGGCGCCAAAGGCGAGGGGAAGGTGTTCTCCGGGCCGGAAGAAGTCAGGATGGCCTACGATGCCGGGGCAGTGGAGGAGCATGCGAAGGTGAAGGTGCGCGTCGAAGGCGTGTTGGTGTCGACGACGGTCGGGAGGGTGCTGCTGGGCACCATCCTGCCGGCCTCGATTCCGTTCTCGCATGCCAATCAACTGATGACCAAGAAGGAGATGACGAGGCTGATTGACACGGTCTATCGTCAGGCCGGCCATCGAGAGACGGTCGTGCTGTTGGATAAGATCAAGGACATCGGGTTCTTCTACGCCACGAAGGCGGGGGTGTCGATCTGCATCGACAACATGCATATCCCGACGAAGAAGGAGGAGCTGATCACCAAGGCCCAGCGGGAGGTCAACGAGATCGAGAAGCAGTACTCGGAGGGCCTGATTACCAACGGCGAGCGCTATAACAAGGTCATCGACATCTGGGCCCATGTGACGGAACAGGTGGCCAACGAGATGATGAAAGAGCTCGGCGCCGGCGGGGACGCGCGGGCCGAGGCGGCCTTCAACCCCATCTTTATGATGGCGGATTCGGGCGCGCGCGGCAGCTCCCAGCAGATCCGCCAGTTGGGCGGCATGCGCGGACTGATGGCGAAGCCGTCCGGGGAGATCATCGAGACGCCGATCACAGCCAATTTCCGCGAAGGCCTGACCGTGTTGCAGTATTTCATCTCCACGCACGGGGCCCGCAAGGGACTGGCCGACACCGCTCTGAAGACCGCCAACTCGGGTTATCTGACCCGGCGGCTCGTTGACATCTCGCAGGACGTCATCGTGAGCGAGGCGGATTGCGAGACCACCGATGGGATCGTGGTGACCGCGCTGGTCGAAGGGGGCGAGGTGATCCAGCCGCTTGAGGAGCGTATCCTGGGCCGGCTGGCCGGGGAAGATATCCGCGATCCGGTCACCGGCGAGATCATCGTCAAGGCCAACGAAGAGATCGACGAGGACCGGTCAAAGGGGATCGTGGAGGCTGGAGTGGATCGGGTCAAGATCCGGTCGGTGCTGACCTGCCAATCTCGGCGGGGAGTCTGCATGAAATGTTACGGGCGCGATCTCTCGCGCGGCCGGCTGGTCGAGAAGGGTGAACCGGTCGGCGTGATCGCGGCCCAGTCGATCGGTGAACCCGGAACGCAGTTGACGATGCGCACCTTCCATATCGGGGGCACCGCCAGCAAGGTGGTGGAGCAGACGGTGCTCGAGGCGAAACACGCGGGCGTGCTGAGGTTTATGAGCTTCGACGCGAAGAAAAACGCCGATGCCTACAACAACGCGATCGCCGTCAAGAATAAAGCAGGCGACTGGGTCGTGATGAACCGGAACGCCAAGATCGCGATCTATGACGACACCGGGCGCGAGCGCGAGAAATACCCGGTCGTCCATGGCGCGCGGATTAAAGTCAAGGATGCGAGCCGTGTGGAAGCCGGCCAGAAGCTGGTCGAGTGGGACCCCTATTCGCTCCTGATCCTCACGGAGGCGGGGGGGAAGGTGGCCTATGGCGACATCGTCGAGGGCGTGACGATGAAGGAAGAGCTCGATGAGGTCACCGGTCTCTCACGCAAGGTTGTGATCGAGCATCCGGGCGCCACGCTGCGGCCCCGGATCTCGATCAAGGACGAGTCCGGCAAGACCGCAAAGATCTCCAACGCGGCAGCGGTCGCCCGCTACTTATTGCCGGTCGGCGCGCACATCCTCGTGGAAAAGGGGGCGATGGTGTATCCGGGCGACGTCCTGGCCAAAATCCCCCGTGAGACGACGAAGACGAAGGACATCACGGGAGGCCTCCCGCGAGTGGCCGAGCTGTTCGAAGCGAGAAGACCCAAAGAGCAGGCGGTGATCAGTGAAATCGACGGCGAAATCTCCTATGGCGGGTTCGTCAAAGGCATGCGGAAAGTGGTCGTGGACAACAAGGTGGGCGATGTGAAGGAGTATTTCATTCCCAAGGGCAAACACGTCAACGTTCACGAGGGGGATTGGGTCCGGGCCGGCGAACCGTTGATGGATGGGTCGGCCAATCCTCACGATATCCTGGATGTGTTGGGCCCGAAGGAATTGCAGAAGTATCTCGTGGATGAAGTGCAGGACGTCTACCGCCTGCAGGGCGTCTCGATCAACGACAAGCACATTGAGATCATCGTGCGGCAGATGCTGCGGAAGGTTCGGGTCGAAGATCCCGGCGATTCCGGGTTTCTGCCCGGCAGCCAGGTGAGCAAGTTCGTGTTCGATGAGGAAAATGAGCGCGTGTTGGCGAGCGGAGGCAAACCCGCCCTCGGGAAGCCGGTCCTCCTGGGAATCACCAAAGCTGCGCTGACCACCGACAGTTTTATTTCGGCGGCCTCGTTCCAGGAGACCACGCGCGTGCTGACCGAGGCGGCGATCAACGGGCGTGAAGATCCCCTCCTGGGACTCAAGGAGAACGTGATCGTGGGTCGGCTGATTCCGGCAGGAACCGGGTTTGCCGAGTATCGGGATACCTTCGTGATCAGTCCCAAGAAAGAGCTGCCAGCTCCGGTGCTGATGGACGAGCCGGTGGGGATTGGGCAGGAGGGCCAGGCGCACACAGAGGCGGACGCGCTCGGCAACTGAACGGGGTGGTCCGGCACCCGCCTTGACACTCTCTGGGGGCCTCCCTATAATGCGTAGCTTTGCTAGTCGGGTCGACCGCGTCAGACGGTCGCATGGAGTCGAAAAGGGGAAATATGCCGACCATTAATCAGCTGGTGCGCCACGGGAGGAGGCTGGTGCGGGGCAAGACGAAAAGCCCGGCCCTCAGACGCTGTCCACAGAAGCGAGGCGTCTGCATTCGGGTGTATACGTCAACTCCCAAAAAGCCCAATTCGGCTCTTCGGAAAGTGGCGCGCGTCCGTCTGACGAACGGCCTGGAAGTCACCTCCTATATTCCGGGGGTGGGTCATAATCTGCAGGAGCATTCCATTGTGTTGGTGAGGGGTGGCCGCGTCAAGGACCTTCCTGGCGTTCGATACCACATCGTCAGGGGCGCCCTGGATGCGGTGGGTGTCACGAATAGAAAACAGGGACGATCAAAGTACGGTGCGAAACGCCCGAAGTGAGACAGCGAATAGCGAACAGCGAGTAGCAAAGAGCTCCGAGCTTCTGGCTATTCGCTGCTCGCTTCTATCTATTAGCTCCATATTGTAGGGAAGACGATGCCGAGGCGGCGAATATTCGGGCAGCGGGAGGGGCAACAGGATGCCCGCTACCAGGACAAGCTGGTGGCGAAGTTCATCAACACTTTGATGTCGCGAGGCAAGAAGAGCACGGCGGAGCGGGTATGCTACGGAGCCTTCGAGCTGATCAAGGAAAAGACGGGCAACGATCCGCTCAAAGTCTTTCGGGCTGCCGTTGATAATGTCAAGCCGGTGGTGGAAGTGAAATCGCGTCGGGTGGGTGGAGCCTCCTACCAGGTGCCCGTGGAGATTCGGCCCGTTCGCCGGATGTCGCTCGCCTTGCGCTGGATTGCCGAGTACGCCAAGGCAAGGGGCGGAAAAAGCATGTCCGATCGGCTGGCCGGGGAATTGCTCGATGCGGCCAACAATACGGGCCCATCGGTGAAAAAGCGGGAGGATGTGCATCGGATGGCAGAGGCCAACAAAGCCTTTGCCCACTATCGCTGGTAAAACACGTTTTCGTGCTGCAGTTTGGCCACGCTCGGTGTTGCGAGGGTCGTTCTGCGCCGCAGCCTGAGTGAAGAGCTGGCACTGCAGCACCGTTGTTTTCGGAGGATGACTTGAAGAGGCAGGCTCCCCTCGAGCGGACGCGGAATCTTGGCATCATGGCGCACATTGATGCCGGGAAGACGACGACGACCGAGCGCATTCTCTTCTATACGGGGGTCTCTCACCGCATGGGTGAAGTGGATGACGGGGCTGCGACGATGGACTGGATGGAGCAGGAACGGGAGCGGGGGATTACCATCACGTCCGCGGCGACCACCTGCTTCTGGCGTGATCACCGACTCAACCTCATCGATACCCCAGGGCATGTGGATTTCACGATCGAAGTGGAGCGCTCGCTGCGGGTCTTGGACGGCGCGGTGGCGGTGTTTGATTCGGTGCAAGGGGTCGAACCCCAATCGGAGACGGTCTGGCGTCAGGCGGACAAATATCGGGTGCCTCGGATCGCGTTTATGAACAAGATGGACCGGATGGGGGCGGATTTTTATATGAGCGTCAAGTCCCTGGTGGAACGACTCGGAGCCAACCCCATTCCGATCCAGTTGCCGATCGGCCGGGAAGCCACCTTCCGGGGCGCTATCGACCTGGTGTCGATGAAGGCGTATTTGTATGAGGACGAATCATTGGGCGCGACATACAGGGTCGAAGAAGTGCCGGCGGACCTTTCGGAGCTGGCGAAGGAATATCGCGAGAAGATGCTGGAAGCGGTGGCCGAGCACGATGAACAGGTGCTCGAACGCTACTTGAACGGGCAATCGCTCACCGAGGAGGACATCAAGCGGGCCATCCGCGCCGGCACGATCGCCTTGAAAGTCACGCCGGTACTCTGCGGGGCTGCGTTCAAGAACAAAGGCGTGCAGCAGCTGCTGGATGGGGTGGTGGATTTCCTACCGTCACCGCTCGACGTCCCTCCGGTTGTCGGCATCGATCCGGTGACCGGCAAGGAAGTCACGCGACGAGCCAGCGACGACGAGCCGTTTTCCGCACTGGCCTTCAAAATCATGACCGACCCCTTCGCCGGCCAACTGACCTACTTTCGTGTGTACTCAGGCACCCTCAAAACCGGGACGAGTGTCTACAACGTCGCGAAGGGCACCAAGGAGCGGATCGGCCGGCTGTTGAAAATGCATGCAAACAAGCGTGAGGACATTGCCATGGTCTTCGCGGGCGATATTGTGGCTGCCGTCGGCCTCAAGGGCGCCACCACGGGCGACACCCTGTGTGACGAAAAGCATCCCGTGCTGCTGGAGGTCATCAAGTTTCCGGAGCCCGTGATCGCGATGGCCATCGAGCCGAAGACCAAGCAGGATCAAGAGAAACTCGGGTTCTCGCTCCAAAAGCTGGCCCAGGAGGATCCGTCGTTTCGGGTCCGCAGCGATGAAGAGACCGGTCAGACCATCATTTCGGGGATGGGCGAGCTGCACCTGGAGATTATCGTGGACCGGCTGCTGCGTGAGTTTAAGGTCGAGGCGAACGTCGGGAAGCCTGAAGTGGCGTTCCGGGAAACGATCCAAAGGACGGCCGAAGCGGAGGCGAAATATATCAAGCAGACGGGTGGGCGTGGACAGTACGGCCACGTCGTGCTCACCGTCGGTCCGAGCGAACCGGGCGTCGGGTTCGAGTTCGTGAACAAAGTCACGGGCGGCGCGATCCCGAGGGAGTATATCCCGGCCGTCGAGAAGGGAGTCAAGGAACGGATGGAGACCGGGGTGCTGGCAGGATACCCACTCCGCGATGTCAGCGTCACGCTGACCGACGGGTCCTATCACGACGTGGATTCCAGCGAGATGGCGTTCAAGATCGCCGGCTCGATGGCGTTCCAAGATGCCTGCCGGAAAGCCGCTCCCGTTCTCCTTGAGCCGATCATGAAAGTGGAGGTGCTGGTTCCTCAGGAATATATGGGCGATGTGATCGGGAACCTTAACGCACGGCGGGGCAAGATCCAGGGCATTAAGGTGCGGGCCGGTTCGCAGGCCGTGGAGGCGGCTGTTCCGTTGAGCGAGATGTTCGGCTATGCGACGGATCTCCGTTCGCGCACCCAGGGCCGCGCCACCTACAGCATGGAGTTTGACCGATACGAACCGATTCCCAAGCAGATCGCCGAGGAGATCATCGCGAAGAATCGAGGGGAGTGAATGGGGGAAGCGCTTGGTGCTCCCAGAGCGGAGTGGCCGGGCTGACTCCCGTGCTCGCGCGTCGCGCACACAAGATTGATCGTTCCGGGCAGGGGTGGATGGTGTGCTCGCCGGACGCGCGCAATAGGAGTCACCCCAGCCACTCCGGGTGTGCATCAAGGCAGGAAGGTCGAGCCGGACTAGCTCAAGCTCTTTGAAGAGGAGGCGGGTATGGCGAAGGCGA
>MNDM01000020.1 GCA_001914955.1 Nitrospirae bacterium 13_2_20CM_2_62_8
CTGCTGTGGGGTGTTTGAAGCACCATCAGCTGTGATACTAATAGGTGCTGTGTATGTATTGGTCGTGAGACCTGCAATATTCACGGTGACCGTGATGGCATCTGTCTCAGTCGTCGTCGTACCTGAGGCCGCGCTGAGGCTTAGCCAGCCAGCGGTTTCACTCACTGTCCAACTCAAGGTTCCCTTTCCTGTATCGGTAATGTTTAACGTCTGAGGCGTAGGCGGCGCTCCCCCCTCTTGCGCGATGAATGTCAGGAAGGTTGGACTCTGCCCTATTGTCGGCAGAGCCGGCGTCACGGTCAGCGTGACCGACACCTGTTCTGTAGAGTTCGTGGCCCCTGGGGCTGTAAGGGTAATCATTGCGGTGTACGTGTTCGCCAGGAGTCCTGCGGTATTCACGCTCACCGTCACCACATCAGTCTCCTTGGTGGTTGTCCCGGAAGTTGGGCTCAGGCCTAGCCAAGCGGCGGTGTCACTCGCGGTCCAACTTAAGGTTGCCCCTCCCGTATTTGTGATGTTCAACGTCTGGGTCGCCGGGTTCGTCCCTCCTTCCATCCCGGTGAACGTCAGGCTGGATGGGCTTTGGCTAGTTGTCGGAGGCACTTTCCTTGCTTGGCCTGGCGGGGTTACTTTGGAACCCCTCAACCAGCTAACTTTTTGAAGCTGCTCTTGGGCCAGCGCCAGTTGCAGGTCGATAGGGGAAATACAAACGAGCGTCAAGCACAGAAGACAGACTTTTGCTAGCCTCTGAGCCAGGAGTCCATCTAGGGCAAACACTGTGGTCACTCCTTTCTGAGCCATGCTGCGATCAGAGTGATCTAGCCTGAGTTGCGGCTTTGCGTCCCCACCTCGCGACGGGCTTGCCTTGATCGGGAAGGGGTCTCATGTTCGACAAGTTTGAGACTACCGCTGGCTGGTAAGGGCGCCGGAAAGGATGGGTTAACGCGCGGTAAGGACTAAAGCAGCAAGGACTCAAGACGTGTAAGCTGGACGCGTGAGCGAGATAAACGTTGAATAAACGGCGGGGATGGCAGCGCAGGTCACGCCCCAGGTAGAGGACCCTGCTCCGGGACTGCCAGGGAAGTATCAACGCGGTATCCGACCTTGCGCACCGTGAGGATGCGCTGCCCCTCCCGGCCAAGCTTGTTCCGGAGACTGCGGACGTGGACATCGAGCGTCCGGGACTCGATACCGACCTTTCGGTCACGGCCCCACAACGTTTCCAGCAGGTACCCCCTGCCCAGCGCACGTCCCTTCGCTTCTAGCAAGGCCCTGAGCAGCTCAAGTTCTCTGGGCGTGAGCGCGACAGGCCGGCCGCCGACGCTGACCGTATAGCGCTCGGAGTCCACCTCGATGCCTCCCACTCTCAGCACTCTGGATTGGGCAGGTGCAAGGGACCGTCGGAGGAGCGCCCTTACCCGGACGACCAACTCTCTATCGCCGAACGGCTTGGCGAGATAGTCGTCCGCTCCGACCTCAAGGCCGACCACTTTATCCATCTCCTCCCCCTTCCCGCTCAGAATGAGGATGGGAAGCCGAGCGGTTTCTGGCTCCTGGCGGATCCTCCGGCAGACCTCAAGGCCGTCCTCGCCTGGAAGGACGATGTCGAGGATGACCAGGTCCGGCTTCTCTTCGGTCACCAACCGCAATCCCTCCACACCATCATAGGCAAGGACCACCTGGAACCCCTCGCGTTGCAAAAACACTCGGAGGGCATCGGCAAGGCTCTGCATATCTTCAACGATCAGGATCTTCTGAGCCACGTTTGCTGGCCTCCTCGCGCGGGCGTCAACGATTCACAGTTTACCACAGGAAGCAAGAGCCGAAGGTCCAACCAGGCGGTAAGTTCTTGATTTGAAAGGATGAAAACCCCTGAGGGGAGAGCCGGAGAACTGAAGCAGTCTCAGCTCTAGGGTTGGACCAGGCCCCGCCGGATCGCGTACCGCACGAGACTGGCCGTTTCATGGATCTCGAGTTTCCCCATGATGCGGGTTCGGTGGGACTCCGCAGTCTTGACACTGACCCCCAGGATGACCGCGACCTCTTTCGTGGTCTTTCCCTCCGCGATCAATTGCAGCACCTCTCGCTCCCGGGAGGTCAATGGATCGGGTGGCAGTTCGGACTTGGCGAGGTACGCCTCGACCACCGTGCGGGAGATGCCGGGGCTCAGGTACATCGCACCGCGCGAGACTTCCTTGATCGCCTGGACGAGATCCTGCGCCGCCTGTGTTTTTAAGACATAGCCCTTCACCCCGGCCCGCAGGGCCTCCATCACATAGGGATCTTCAGTATGCATGGTCAGCAAGATGGTCTTCGTCTGGGGTGAGGCCCGACGAATCTCTCGGGCAGCATCAAGGCCGTTCAGCAGGGGCATGGCCAGATCCAGCACGGCGACGTCCGGAGCCAGCTCCTGCGCCAAGCGAAGGGCTTCGCGACCGTCCCCGGCCTCGCCGAGGACCGTGTAGGCCTCCTGCTCGAGGACGGATCGCAAGCCCTGCCGCACGATCAGATGATCATCGGCCAGAATGATCCGTAGTGGCATCGTCTAACTCGGCAAGGATATCTCTACCGCTATTGTCGTCCCGCCACCGGGGGCCGAGATAATCTGCAACGTTCCGCCAACCGAGTTGACCCGCTCCCGCATTCCGATGAGCCCGAGCCCCTGTTCTCTCTTCCGGGCTAACACGCTCGTCACGTCGAAACCAACCCCATCATCTCCGATGGTGCAGCAGATCCCCCGCGCGTCCCGCTGGAGCCGCACTGTCGCGCACTTCGCCTGAGCGTGCCTGGTGACGTTGTTCAAGGCCTCCTGTACGAGGCGATAGAGCGCCGTCTCGACCGACGATGCAAGACGCCCCTCCGTGCCGCCCTCCACGGTGATGGACAACCCCGTCCGACGTGAGACCCCCTGGGCAAGAAACTCCAGGGCCGGGCCAAGCCCAAGGTTGTCCAGGATGGTCGGGCGCAGCTCGTGGGACAGTCGACGGAGCTGCTCCTCCACCTGATTCAGGAGCTCTTTGACTCTTTCCAGCCGCACACGGGCACGGGCAGGTAATTCGCGGGCGGCCACGTCAACAGCGATGTGGACCGAGGCGAGGAGCTGTCCGGCCTCGTCGTGAAGCGCATGGGCGATTCGCTTGGCCTCATCTTCCAGGGTTTGATTCAGACGCCGTAACGCTTCCTCGGCCCGCTTGCGATCCGTAATGTCACGAGCGATGCCCAAGACGCCCACCACGTCTCCCTCCTTGATCAGCGGGGTGTTGGTGAATTCGCCCTGGATATATTCGCTGGACTTCACCTGAATCCGCAACTCGAAAATCGGGGGTGTCTCTCCTCGCAACGCCCGCTGAAAGATGTCCAGGGCGACAGGCCGGTCATCCAAATGCACGAGAGGCGCAAAGGGTTTCCCAAGCCAGTCGGAATGGAGCCATCCGGTGATGGTCTCAAAACAGGGATTGAGGGACGTGATCGTTCCATCGGGGGATAGCGTGTAAATCACATCCTTGGCATTCTCCACCAGGCTGCGGTACCGTTCTTCAGATTGGCGAAGCGCAAGATTGGCTTCACGAAACCCCCGGTGGGTCATTTCGAACGGTGAGAGACTCTCCGCAAAGAACTCGCCCGCCGTCTTAATGGTTCGCGAGGCTTCTTCTGACTTCAGCGTCTCCGCCGCGACCGTGGCCATCGCGTCATGGTGAAGGGCGGCGATTTCCAGCACTGCCATCCCGTCCGCCAGCAATTGGCGACCCAGCTCATAGGCCCGCTGCAAAGCAGCTTCCCCCCCGTCGGCTAAATACTCCTGCAGCACGCGCACGTACTCTCCCTTCAAGGCGTCCACGGTCGCGTTCATGGCGCGCCTCCAAAGCAGCGCACGACGAGCACCAGTGCGTCATCGGTGGCTTTATAGCCCTTGGCCATGATCCGGTCAGCCAACTTCTGCGGATGCCCCGCAGCGGTCAGTTTGTCCGCGAAGTCGCTGCGTATTCCGTCGGTCCAAAAGATCAGCGTGTCCCCCCGCATGACCGGCAGAATGGCGGCGTACATAAGCGGCAATCTCGCGCCAACCACCCCGCTCCGCAACACCAGGGATTCGTACAGCGGGCTAGCGTTCGGACTGGCGCGCAGCAGCAGTCCTTCGACGTTGCCGACCCCCGCCCAGGTGAGGGAGGAGTCGGCGCGGGCGAAGACCGCCAGACTCATGACCACCCCGCGCGTCGAGCGCAGACGTTCGTGACAACCGTTGATCAAGGCGATGACGGACCTGGTCGAGGCGCTTTCCAAGGTTTGGATTGCTGTTTGAGCGGCCGCGGCGGCCTCATCGCCGTGTCCGAGCCCATCCACGGCCGCCATCAAGACGAAGTCCGATTCGATCCTGATCAGATGCCGATCGCCACACATGGCTTCGCCCGCCCGCGCGGTTGAGGCCACGCCCCATTCCACGAGCGGCTGCGTTACAGCTTCCATTTCTTGACCCTAACCGTGGTCCCGCGCCCGAGCGCGGAATCAATCTGAAACTCATCCATGATTCGGCGGACTCCGGGCAATCCCAACCCCAGACCGCCGGAGGTCGAGTAGCCTTTCTGGAGAGCGCGCTCGATGTCTTCGATGCCAGGGCCCTCATCACGGGCGATGACAACGATCCCGGGCCTCGCCCCATTATCGTCCCGCTGCAGGATGACTTCACCGCATTTCGCATAGTAGACAATGTTGCGCGTCAATTCCGAAATGGCGGTGGCGATCAGCGTCAACTGACTGGAGGAGAAGCCTAGCTGCTCCGCCAGCGCCCGGCCTTTCTGGCGGGCGATGACGATGTCGCTGTCCGAATTGACCGGCACGCGCAGTTGGTTGATCACGAGGGCTTATCTCTTTGCTGAGGACGCTTGGTTTTCTGACCCAGGTGCAACAGCGCTTCTTCTAGGTCAAGGGCAGTCGATACCCCCTCCAGCGTCAAGCCGAGTTGTACCATCGAAAAGGCCACTTCAGGCTGAATGCCGACAATGACTGTCTCTGCCCCCCGCAACCGGATCATGTGAGCCAGGTCGCGGAGCGTCCGAGACGCGTAGGAATCCATCACGTCCAACGCCGTGACGTCCACGATCACCCCCCGTGATCGAAGCTTGCCCACCTGCCCCACCAACGCATCTTGGAGATGGGTCAAGTCGACATCGCTGAGCGCCGATTGGATCGTCGCGATCAGATACTGGCCTTGCTTGAGAATGGGTACCGCCACTGTGTCCGTCCTCTATTTTCGGAGTCAGGCCTGCTGCGTCTGCTCTTCGGTCGGCACGACCTTATAGCCGAGCAGCCGTTCCGCCTCTTCGATGCCACCCTGAAGGTCGCCGACGGTGGTCATCTTGCCCAGGTCGACGCCAATGTTCACCAAGGTCTGCGCGATCTCGGGCGAGAGCCCGGTCACGATGACCGTCGCGCCAAGCAACCGCGATGCTTCGACCGTCTGCACGATGTGGTTCGCGATGTTGGAGTCCATGGCCGCGACGCCGGTGATGTCGATGACCACAACCTTGGCCCGGTTGGTCCGGATGCCGCGGAGCAGTTGTTCTGTCAATTGACGGGCCCGGTGGGGATCGATCACGCCGATGATCGGCAGGATCAAGAGCCGTTCACGCACTTGGAGCACCGGGGTGGACAGTTCGCGAATGGCCTCTTGCTGCTCGCGGATGATGCGTTCCCGCTCCTGAACAAAGCCGACCGCAACCGTGTTCGCAATCCGGTTGGCCGCTGGTTCGTACGCGTCTAAAATCCGGTTGAGCTTCCCGAAGTCGCCCTGGAACTTGGCGAAGAGCGACCTTGCCAGCACGTCGCGCAACAGCAACACGATGCCGACCACCTCGTGGATTTCGACTCCGCGAGGAATGATGCGCTCCGACAGGTTGCGGGCGTAGGTTTGGAGCGCCTCGAAGGTCCCGGTTTCCAGAGCCTCCACGTACTGGTCATAGACGGCGGTCGCCTCGTTGAAGACCTCGTCGGCGCTCATCGCCGTCAGCAACTTGGCCTCCGTGATACGCCTCGCCCATTCCTGCCGAAGCTGTGTCCGACTCTCCCGAAGGTGTGCCACTAATTCGCGCAAGAGTGTCGAGATGGACTCGCCCATCTCGGTGAGTTGATTGAAACTGCTTTCCAGGTCAGCCATGACAACCTCCTTGCTCGTAATGCTCCCGCACCGGGAACCCACCCCTGCAATCGACGAGCTCCAGCTCTCATCGACTCTCAGGAAGAAGGACATCGGCCAGGGGTAGGTAGAATGAACTCCTTGTCTGTTGCTCCCTTACAGAAAAACGCTTTCCTATTCCAGATAGACAGCGCCCGACCGGGGAACCCTTGGGCTCAGCACGATAGCCCCCGCGCAGTGAGGGGGAGCCACTGCCTTTCCAGAATGCACACATCTTATTAACACTTTCTTTACAAAGGGCACACATCTTGCTAGGCTAGCCGCCCCCCCCCGATGGCCTCATCCCATATCACTGGTTCACCTGCCCTGTAAGGGGGTCTTTACCTGGTTTCATGCCAGGTTTTACCCGAGTGCTGGGGCGGATCCTACCCGGGTTCACGTTGACTTATCTGCTTGTGGTCCGGGAGGCTTGCGGGATCTTTATGTGATGGCAAATAGCACAGCTGCTTACGCTTGACGTAGCCCGCGCCGCCTATGGAGGAGGGAACATAAAGACGCTCCTCACACCCTGAGAAGTATCGAATTAAGAACACCAGGGCTCGCCACGCCTGGCTTGACAGAACAACGCTGCGTCCAGTATTGTGGCGAGTTAACTCATGGTGATTGTTGGCATTTCGGCGCGGCGCTCACACGCACAGCACATTCCACAGGAGTTGAGATGAACGTCCCCGGACTTCCTCCGAAACAAGGGCTCTACGATCCGCGGTTCGAGAAAGACGGCTGCGGGATCGGGTTCGTGGTCAACATCAAGGGCCACAAGTCCCACAGCATCATCCAGAAGGGACTCCAAGTCCTCGATAATCTGTACCACCGTGGTGCTCAGGGGTGCGATCCCTGCACCGGCGACGGGGCCGGCATTCTGCTCCAGGTCCCGCACGAGTTCCTCAGGCGCGCCGCGGCCGATGTGCACGTGAAACTGCCGAATGCCGGTGAGTACGGCGTCGGCATGATCTTTCTGCCGCCCGCCTCCGCCTCACGCAAGCAGTGCGAGATGCTCATGGAGAAGGTGATCGCGGAGGAGGGCGCCCGGCTCCTTGGCTGGCGGGACGTGCCGGTCAAGAGCGACGCGATCGGCGCGCAGGCGCGCCGCACGGAACCGGCCATCCGCCAGGTCCTCGTCGCCCGCGACATCCTGAACGAGGCGCAGTTCGAGCGCAAGCTCTACGTCATCCGCAAGCGCGTCGAACAGGCTATCCGCGAGTCCGCCATCGAAGGGCGGGAGTATTTCTACATCCCGAGCCTGTCCGGCAACACGATCGTCTACAAGGGATTGCTGCTCCCCTACCAGATGCCGCAGTACTACCAGGATCTGACCGACTCCAGCGTGACCAGCTCGTTGGTCATCATCCATTCCCGTTTCAGCACGAATACGTTTCCGACCTGGCCGCTGGCGCACCCCTACCGCTACATCTGTCACAACGGCGAGATCAACACGCTGAAGGGCAACGTGAACTGGATGCGGGCACGCCAGGGCCGCCTCCAGTCGGAGTTGTTCGGCGAGGATATCCCCAAGCTCTTTCCGATCGTGTACGAGCACCAGAGCGACTCGGCATGCCTCGACAACGCGCTCGAGTTTCTGATGATGGGCGGCCGCTCGCTGCCGCACGCGATGATGATGCTGATCCCCGAACCGTGGGTCAGCAATCCTCAGATGGACCTCGACCGCCGGGGCTTCTACGAGTACCATGCCGCCATGATGGAGCCCTGGGACGGACCGGCGGCGGTGTGCTTCACCGATGGGAAAGTGATCGGCGCCACGCTGGACCGCAATGGGCTTCGCCCCTGCCGGTACCAAGTGACCTCAGACGACCTCGTGGTGCTGGCCTCCGAGGCCGGTGTGCTTCCCGCCGAAACCAAGGATATCCGCCAGAAGGGCCGCCTCCAGCCGGGCCGCATGTTCCTGGTGGATACCGTCCAGGGACGCATCATCGACGACGAAGAGATCAAGGCGGACATCGTGAGCCGGAAACCGTACCGATCCTGGCTGACGCAGTACCGCATCTCACTGGATGAGCTGCCGGAGCCGATGAACGTCCCGCAGCCGGACCACCCGACGATCCGCCAGCGCCAGCAGGCGTTCGCGTACACGGTGGAAGAGCTGAAGATGGTCATCACGCCGATGGTCGTGACCGGGGAGGAGCCGGTCTCCTCCATGGGAACCGATACGCCTCTGGCCGTGCTGTCCGAGCGGCCTCAGCTGCTCTTCAAGTACTTCAAGCAACTATTCGCGCAGGTGACGAACCCGCCGATCGATCCGATCCGAGAACAGTTGGTGATGTCGCTGGTCACGAACATCGGCCCCAAGCCGAATGTGATGGACGAGACGCCGGAGGCCTGCCGCCGCATCAAGGTCCAGCAGCCCATCCTGACCAACGCTGAGCTCGAGAAGATCCGCGAGATTGCCGACCCGCACTTTAAGAGTAAGACCCTGCGCATGCTCTTCCGCGTGGCCGAGGGACCCGACGGATTGGGAGCGGCGGTGGACGGCGTGTGCCAACAGGCGTCGGACGCCATCAAGGAAGGGTACAAGTTCTTGATCCTGAGCGATCGAGGCGTGAACGAAGAGTGGGCGCCGATTCCCAGTCTGCTCGGCATCTCGGCGGTCCACCATCATCTCGTGCGGGAATGCACCCGGACCGAGGTCGGGTTGATCCTGGAGACCGGTGAGCCCCGCGACGTGCATCACTTCGCCTGCCTGATCGGCTACGGCGCCGGGACGATCAATCCGTACCTGGTGTTCGAGACGCTCGTGGATATGGAGCGGGACGGCTATCTGCCGGAGGGCCTCGATGCGGCCACCGCCGAAACCAAGTTCATCAAAGCCATCAACAAGGGCTTGCTCAAGATCTTCTCGAAGATGGGGATCTCCACCGTCCAGTCGTACTGCGGCGCGCAGATCTTCGAAGCCATCGGTCTGAACCGTCGGATGGTAGACCGGTACTTCACCGGGACCGCCTCCCGCATCGACGGGATGGGCATCCGCGAGATCGGCGAGGAGACGCTGCGCCGGCACGCCCTGGCCTATGCCCCGGCGCCGATCCGCCAGCTCGACTTTGGCGGCGAGGTCCACTACCGCGTTCAGGGGGAACACCACAACTGGAATCCGGAGACGATCTACAAGCTCCAGCACGCCACAAGCGCCAACGACCCCAAGACGTTCAAGGAGTTCTCGGCGCTCGTGAACGATGAGAGCAAGCGCCGGTCGAACATTCGAGGACTCCTGGAGCTCAAAACCTTGCCGAAGCCCCTCCCGCTGGATGACGTCGAGCCGGCGAAGGAGATCATCAGGCGCTTCACAACCGGCGCCATGTCCTTCGGCGCGATCAGTAAAGAATCCCATGAGACCCTGGCCATCGCCATGAACCGCATCGGCGGCAAGAGCAACACCGGCGAAGGCGGTGAGGACCCGGAGCGGTTCGTCCCGCTCCCCAACGGCGACTCCAAGAACAGCGCCATCAAGCAGGTAGCCTCGGCCCGGTTCGGGGTCACCACGGATTATCTGGTCCATGCCAGGGAATTGCAGATCAAGATGGCGCAGGGCGCCAAGCCCGGCGAAGGCGGGCAACTCCCCGGCCACAAGGTGGATGAGACGATCGCCCGGCTGCGCTACGCGACTCCCGGCGTCCAGCTCATCTCGCCGCCGCCGCACCACGATATCTATTCCATTGAGGACCTGGCGCAGCTGATCTTCGACCTGAAGAACTCGAACCCGCAGGCGGATATCTCGGTGAAACTGGTCGCGGAAGTGGGGGTCGGGACGGTCGCCGCTGGCGTGTCAAAGGCCAAAGCCGATAAGGTCTTGATCAGCGGAGACAGCGGAGGGACCGGGGCCTCGCCGCTTTCCTCCATTAAGTATGGCGGCATTCCGTGGGAGCTCGGCTTGGCCGAGACGCAGCAGACCCTCGTCTTGAACAACTTGCGCGGACGCATCAGGGTGGAAACCGACGGACAGATGAAGACCGGCCGTGATGTCGTGATCGCCGCGCTGCTGGGCGCCGAGGAGTTCGGCTTCTCGACCGCTCCCCTCATCGTCGAGGGCTGCATCATGATGCGCAAGTGCCACCTGAACACCTGTCCGGTCGGCATCGCCACCCACGATCCGGCGCTCCGGGCGAAGTTCACCGGCCAGCCGGAACATGTCGTGAACTACTTCTTTTTCGTGGCCGAAGAGGTCCGCGAGCTGATGGCGCAGCTCGGGTTCCGGAAGTTCGAGGAGATGATCGGCCGCACCGACAAGCTCAGGGCGCAGAAGGCGGTCGACCACTGGAAGGGGAAGGGGCTGGACCTGTCGGCGATCTTGTACCGACCCGAGGTTGGTCCGGACGTGGCCACGCACTGCGTGGAGAAGCAGAATCATGGGTTAGAGGGAGTCCTCGATTGGAAGCTGATCGAGCTGTGCAAGTCGGCCATCGAGCACAAACGACCCGTGAAACTGGAGTTGCCCATCCGGAACGTGAACCGGACGGTGGGGACGATCCTGTCCAGTGAGATCGCCCGACGCTATCGCCTGGAAGGCCTGCCGCCGGACACCATCCACATCAAGTTTACGGGGTCGGCCGGCCAGTCGTTCGGGGCCTTCCTGGCCAGAGGCGTGACGCTGGAACTCGAAGGCGAGTCCAATGACTATCTGGGCAAGGGCCTGTGCGGCGGGCGGGTCATTGTGTATCCCCCCAAGGGCTCCACCTTCGTCGCGGAAGAGACGATCCTGGTCGGGAACACCTCGCTGTATGGCGCCACGCAGGGCGAGGCCTACTTCTACGGGACGGCCGGCGAGCGGTTCGCCGTCCGCAACAGCGGTGTGCACGCCGTCATCGAGGGGACCGGGGACCACGGCTGTGAGTACATGACCGGCGGCGTGGTGGTGGTGCTCGGCAGGACTGGGCGCAATTTCGCGGCCGGGATGTCTGGCGGCATCGCCTTCGTTCTCAATGAGGACGGCAAGTTCGAGCAGCGGTGCAACATGGGCATGGTGGAGCTGGAGAAAGTTGTGACCGCCGAAGATAAGAAGATCCTGCGCACCATGATCGAGTCGCATGACAGGTACACCGGCAGCCGCAAGGCGAAGAAGGTCCTGGAGGCCTGGGAAGCCATGCTGCCCAAATTCGTGAAGATCATGCCGGTTGACTACAAGCGGGTCCTGGCTGAGCGGAAGGCAGCGGCCGCGAAGGAGCAGGCGCACAAGGAGAAGGAGATGGTGGCGCATTAGGACTCGTGACGCGTATCTTGGTTGCGAAACTTGATAGAGGGCTTCAACCTTGTTCGGCCTGGGGCGTCGTTGCCCGTGGGATGGGTTAGCGAAATTGGGAGGACGGAACGCCGGCGCGCGTTCATGAGCTAAGACATGGCGGATCCAAAAGGATTCATGAAGTATGCCCGGGAGGGCCCCAAGCGCCGACCGGTCGAGCTCCGCACCCTCGACTGGAAGGAATTCTATGAGCCGATCTCGGAAGACAAGCTCAAGGAACAGGGCGCGCGCTGCATGGACTGTGGGGTTCCCTTCTGTCAGAGCCACAACGGCTGTCCGGTGGTCAATCTAATCCCCGAGTGGAACGATCTCGTCCACCGCGGCCGGTGGAAAGACGCCCTCAAGGCGCTGCACGCGACGAACAACTTCCCGGAATTCACTGGACGCCTCTGCCCGGCGCCTTGTGAGTCTGCCTGTGTCCTCGGCATCAACTCTGATCCGGTGTCGATCCGGGTCATCGAGTGGAACATCATTGACAAAGGATTTGACGAGGGCTGGGTCGAGCCCGTGCTGCAGACTTCGCGAACCGGCAAGATCGTCGCGATCGTGGGGTCCGGGCCCGCAGGCCTCGCGGCTGCTCAGCAGCTCGCGCGCGCGGGCCATCGCGTGACCGTTTTTGAGAAGGCGGACCGCATCGGTGGGTTGCTGCGCTATGGTATCCCCGATTTCAAGATGGAAAAGTGGGTCATTGATCGGCGGCTGGAGCAGATGCAAGCCGAGGGCGTGGAATTTCGGACCAACGTGCATGTGGGAGTGGATGTGAGCGGGGAGGAGTTACGGCGTAGATTTGACGCGGTCTGTCTGACGATCGGTGCCGAGCAGGCCCGTGAGTTGCCGGTTCCGGGGCGTGAGCTGAAGGGCATTCACCCGGCGATGGAGTACCTGACACAACAGAACAAGCGCAATGCCGGCGACGTGATCGTGGAAGAGCCGATCACGGCCAAGGGGAAGCGTGTGGTCATCATTGGTGGCGGTGACACCGGCTCGGACTGCCTGGGCACCACGCACCGCCATGGCTGCGCGGAGGTCCACCAGTTCGAGCTGCTGCCGGAGCCTCCCCCCAACCGGGCCGACTCCACCCCGTGGCCGCTGTGGCCGATGCAGCTCCGGTCCTCTCACGCGCATGAAGAGGGTTGCGACCGCCAGTGGAGCGTCTCGACCACCAAGTTCACCGGTAGCGATGGCCATGTCACGAAGCTGCACGCGCAACGGGTCGCCTTCGCGAACGGGAAGTTCACGCCGGTCCCCGACACCGAGTTCGAGATGGACGTGGATCTGGTCCTGCTCGCGATGGGCTTCACCGGCCCGGTCAAGAATGGTCTGCTGGACAGCCTGGGCGTGAGGTATGACGCTCGCGGAAACGTGGGCGTGGATGAGAACCGCATGACCAGCGTGGACGGCGTCTTCGCCGGCGGGGACGTCAAGCGCGGCGCGTCCCTCATCGTCTGGGCCATCGCCGAGGGCCGCCAGATGGCCGCGGGGGTGGAGAAGTTTCTTCGAGCCGGCCAGTTGGTCAGGGTCGGGGGCTGACCGCATTCTCCTGCTTCTCACTCTCCCGCGCGCTCCGATTCCCCATAAGAAAGCAGGCGTGGCGACGTGACCGCAAGCAGGAAGATCCTTGCCTTATTCCTGGGAACTGTTGCCCTCCTCGCCGGATTCTATTTCACCCTGGACAAGCTGCGGGTCACCACGGAGAGTCAACTTGCCGAACGCTTTGCCCAGTCCGTCGATCAGCTCGCGAGTGAGAATATCGAGCTTCGGCTCGGCGGCATCTATGCCCTGGAACGAATTGCTCAGGGCTCTGAAACAGACTACTGGCCGGTGATGGAAATCCTGACCACCTATGTCCGCGAGCGCGCTCCCTGGAAGGAGAGCCGCCCGCCGAATGAGGAGCCGCCCCCACGAAAGCTCGCCGCTGACATTCAAGCCGCCCTTACCGTCCTCGGACGACGCGAGCGGATTTACAAAACTGGAGAGGACCTGCGTCTTGATCTGCGGGGAACCGACCTGCGACGGGCACACCTCAGCGGCGCACATCTGGAGGGGGCTATCCTCAGCGGGGCCCACCTGGAAGAGGCGAACCTCAGTGGGGTCCACTTGGAGGATGCGATTCTCAGAGGAACCCATTTCGAGAAAACCTACCTGTCCGGGGCTTCCCTTGAACGCGCGTTTCTGCGAGGGGCCTACCTGGAGGGAGCGGTCCTCACCGAAGCCAGTCTGGAGAAGGCCTACCTGTCAGGCGCCCATTTCGGGACCGCAAACCTCCTGGGCGCTGACCTCACAGATACGTTCGGTCTCACCTGGGAGCAAATTCAAACAGCTCGGAGAGAC
>MNDM01000058.1 GCA_001914955.1 Nitrospirae bacterium 13_2_20CM_2_62_8
AAAGGAGGTTTCTCATGAAGATCGTCGGAAGAGTCTTAGCCGTCTTGGCTGGATCAACTCTCGCGTTGAGCGCCCCGGCCTGGGGCGATGATAAAGGCAAGAAGGAGATGGATGAGACCAAGGAAGCAGTCGAGATGTCCAAGACTGCGAAGGTGACCGTCGAGCAGGCCATCAAGACCGCAACCGAGAAGTTAGCCGGGAAGGTGATCGAGGCCGAGCTTGAAAAGAAGCACGGGAAGGCGGTCTGGGAGGTGGAGATCGTTGGCGAGGATGGGAAGGTGACCGAGGTGCACGTGGACGCCGACTCGGGCGCGGTGATAGACATGGAGGCGAAGGAAGAAAAAGAGCACAAGGGCAAGGGGAAGGTGAAAAAATAGGAGACTCCACCATAGGAAGGCCGCAGCACGGGCGTGGCGCTTCAACTCTTTCAAGCCAAGGCCGAGCGACTTCGGGATCTCACACACGACGTGCGGGAGATCGGGTTCCGGCTGCTTGCCCCTGCTGAGATCAGCTTTAAGGCCGGGCAATTTGTCTCGTTTGAGGTTGTTCATCCAACCTTCAACAGACCGGTGACAAGACCCTATTCCATCGCCTCTCCGCCGCAGCAGCGTGACGGCATCACGTTGCTGCTGAACCTGATCCCCGGCGGCCCCGGCTCAACGTACCTCTTCAGCCTCAAAGAGGGAGACCACGCGCAGTTTAAGGGGCCGACGGGGGGGTTCTATCTGCGGGATGATGCGACGCGAGACCTCCTCTTCGTGGCGACCGGAACCGGCATTGCCCCGATCCGTTCCATGCTGTTCGACCGCCTGGAACGCGGGCCCTCCCGAGCCGTCACGCTTTTCTGGGGGCTGCGCAGCGAGCGGGATCTCTACTATCAGGATGAGCTCGAGACGCTGGCCCGGCGCCACGCGAACTTCAACTTTCTCACGACCCTGTCCCGCCCGGAAGGTAGCTGGAAGGGACAGACCGGGCGCGTGACCCGGTTGGTTGACGAGCGGATCGCCTCCGTGGACAAGCTGGCGGTGTATCTCTGCGGGAACAGCGGGATGATCAAAGATGTGTCTGCGATCATCAACCGGAGGGGCCTCTGCCCCATCTATCGGGAAAAATATTATGATGACGCCGGCCCCCAGGAGGAGTATTGACTCTAATCCGAAAATACCACGAGGTCTTTCATGATCGAGGACCAGCGGGTGGCGTGGCGACCAGGGACCCCGGCCGCCATCACCCATTGCACGGAGCCTAGCAACGGGTACCCGGGAAGGGGAGAACGCCCGGATGCCCTTTAACCAATGTCCCGTAGACAGAAGGTCAGTGGTGCGGAATGTCCACACGCCCCCACGGGGGGATGGGTGAAGCGAGGACGGCCGGGGTGGGAGCCGCGACAGGACCCGTGGGCCGCAGATCGAAGTGAGGAAACATTTTCGGATTAGGATTAAGAGGAGTCCCTATGGCGACCGGGTTGAAGCACAAGAGCCATGACCTGACCGATGGTCCGGGGCGGGCGCCGGCCCGCGCGATGCTCAAAGCGGTGGGGTTCACCGACGACGACCTGGCCCGCCCCCTAGTGGGCGTCGCCAACACCTGGATCGAGGTGATGCCCTGCAATCACCACCTGCGACGATTGTCCGAGAAGGTCAAAGCCGGCATTCGCGCCGGCGGGGGCACGCCCATCGAGTACAACACGATCGCCGTCTCCGACGGCATCGCGATGGGCACGGAGGGCATGAAGGCCTCCTTGATCAGCCGCGAGGTCATCGCGGACTCGATTGAATTGGTCGCGCGCGGGCACCTGTTCGACGCGGTCGTGGCCCTTTCGGGATGCGACAAGACCATCCCCGGTACCGTGATGGCGCTGGCTCGGTTGAACCTGCCCGCGCTCATGCTCTACGGCGGCTCGATCATGCCCGGCCGGTTCCAGGGCCACGACGTGAGTATTCAGGACGTGTTTGAGGCGGTCGGGGCGCACGCAGCCGGCAAGATGACGGAGGCGGAGCTGCACGATCTGGAAAATCATGCCTGCCCGGGTCCCGGCGCGTGCGGGGGCCAGTTTACGGCCAACACGATGGCCATTGCCTTCGAGTTTCTCGGCATCTCCCCGCTGGGGTTCAACGGCGTGCCGGCGATGGATCCCAAGAAAGACGAGATTGCCTTCCGCTGCGGCCAGATGGTGATGGCGTTACTCCAGAAAGACCTGCGTCCGAAGCAGATCCTCACGAGAAAATCAGTGGAAAACGCGATCGCGGCTGTCGCGACGACCGGGGGCTCTACCAACGCTGTCCTGCACCTTCTCGCAGTGGCGCGCGAAGCCGGCGTGAGGCTCACCATCGACGACTTCGACAAGATTAGCCGGAAGGTTCCGCTGCTGGCCGATCTCAAACCGGGCGGTCGCTTCATGGCGGCTGACCTCCATGCGGCCGGAGGCACGACGTTGGTCGCCAAGCGGCTGGTTGAGGCAGGACTTCTCCACAAGGACCAGCCCACGGTCACAGGCAGAACCATCGGAGAGGAAGCCAAGCAGGCGACCGAGACGCCTGGTCAACACGTCCTGCGGCCGCTCTCGAACCCGATCAAACCCACCGGTGGCCTCGTCATCCTCACAGGGAACCTGGCGCCGGAGGGCTGTGTCGTGAAGGTGGCCGGCCACTCAAGGCTGTCGTTCCGCGGACCGGCCAAAGTCTTCGATCGGGAAGAGGACGCCTTCGCCGCCGTACAAGCGGGACAGATCAAGTCTGGCGACGTCGTCGTGATCCGTTATGAGGGTCCGGTGGGCGGGCCCGGCATGCGGGAAATGCTCGGCGTGACCGCGGCGATCGTGGGCGCGGGGCTCGGCGACTCCGTTGCGTTGCTCACCGATGGCCGCTTCTCCGGCGCCACACACGGGCTGATGGCCGGCCACGTCGCGCCGGAGGCCGCGAAGGGTGGGCCCATCGCGGCGCTCAAGAACGGCGACCGCATCGTGTTCGACATCGCCGCCCGCAAAGTGAACGTGGAGCTGAGTCAGAAGGAACTCAAGACTCGGCTCAAGAAGGTGAAGCCGCCAGTTCCCCGCTACACCTCCGGCGTCATGGCCAAATACGCCCGGCACGTCTCGTCGGCTTCTGAAGGCGCGGTGACAAGCTGAGATGGCGGTGTGTGCGGGGCTCTCCGCTTCCGCACCTCCCGGAGTGACCCTTCCGGGTTTTGCCGAGCGGAAGCCTTCGGAAATTCCCTTAGCCACGGTTCGAGACGAACCGCGGTGCCGCAGTCAGTTTCCGCTTTCCTTCTCGGCAACGCCTCGGTGGGTCCCCCACTCCTCCGGTGAAGTCGCTCCGAGCCCCGCGCACACCGAACATGGAGTGACGGTTCTGCTGTACGGACCCTCCTACGGTTGAGAACCTTGTTATCCGCCCCAAGCCTATCCTGACTCACTCAGGCCAATTCCGGCAACGGGTTCGGTCAGGGTCAAAACAACGCATTTCCTTGCAGCCTAGGCGCCAAGTGCTACGCTATTCCGGTAAGGGCGGAGGCAGGCTCCACAGACGGAGTGAGTTGGGCGATGCGTTGCGTCAACAACGGCCACGGCGAATCGACGGGTACCGGGCGGCATGGTCTCGAAGGGTTGCGAGGATGGCTCGCGATCCTGATTTGTCTGCTCGCCACACCGGGCTGCGCATCACAATACCGTCCCGGGGACTGCTTCGTGATGCGGGGCACCGGCTCGGTTGGCACGGTGCTCGAGGCTCAGCAGGATCGCTATACCGTTCAGCTACGGTCTGATAGGGCTCGGACCAAGTGGCCGGTCCCGAAGAAGCAACTCCACCACGACGCCCGACCGCTCGAATGCACGGAGTCACGCTGATGGGCATAGGAATGCGCCAACTACGAGGATCGCTCAGCTCGGTCAAGCTCCTAACCCTTGCGCTCATGGTCCTCCCTGCGACCGTCCTGATGCAGGGTTGTATGCCGGCTCTCTGGCTTAGTGCAATCGGGATTGATAGCGCTCGGAGCAGCGAGGTCGAATTCCAGCCGTTCGAGCACTCATGGGTGGCTCCTCGGGAGCAGTGGCCCCAGCCTAGCGAGATGAGGAGCCTTGCGATTGCTCCTTTTTGGGGAGAAGCGACCATGGCGACTCTGCTGGCAGCCGCGCTCCAACAGGAAACAGAACTTCGGGTCGTCAGCCCGTCAGAGGTGACCACGCATGGAAGTCCTGAGCTCGTCGCTGGACTGTCAGAGAACCTCACCGATAAGGATGGCCCGGCCCTAGCGGAGAAGATCGCCGCTGAGTTCGAGGTAGACTGTGTGTTGCTCGGGCGAGCGGTCGGAGGCCAGCCGCAGTGGAGCTTCGGGGGAATGAAAGAACGGTTTCCGAAGAGACTTTATCTCCATCTGCTGGATGCGAAGGGGACCATGATGTGGAAGGATGAGCTTCCCTTCACTATCGTCAAAGGGGCAAAAGAGATAGATGAGACGTGGGTAAAAGAGGTACTCATGGCTCGGGTGATGGCTCGTGTCAACGAATTAGGGTTGGTTGAAGTGTGGCGGACTCCGAAATAGACCACCTCGTAAAACTCTAGACCACGCCGGAATAGTATCGCAAGATATTCGACACCGAGATCAGGCCGACGATCGTGCCGTCCTGGGTGACCGCGAGGTGGCGGGTGGCCTTGTCTTTCATCAGCCGCACCGCCTCGATGATCGGCTGGCTCCCCTCGATCGTGATGGGCGGCTTCCTCATGCAAGCCTTGACGGGAGTGCTGGATGGATCAAGTCCCCGCGCCACTACATCCCGAGCCAGGTCCGTATCCGTGATGACCCCGACATAATAGCGACCGTCAGCGACCAGCAGCGAGCCGATCCTCCATTCCTGCATGCGTCGGCCGGCCTCCTTCAGGGTGACGTCAACGTGCACGCTCCGGATTTCAGGGGTCATGTGTTCCGCGACCTGGGGACCGATCAGCAAGTTGGGGTCCTTGTCCTTCCGCTTGGCCACTGCCGCCCGGCGAGCCTCGAGCTCCCCGATACAGCTTTCCAGCACCCGTTTGCGTTGATTCAGGCTTTCCCGATCGGTATCCCGTGTTCCCGCCCCGCCTTCCGGGGCCTCATCCGGGAAGTTGACCAGCCCCGCCGCCTCACCGAGCTGGGCATAGGCATAGGCCTCGGCCATCTCCGAGGTCTCTCCCAACACCTCTCTGATCAACCGTTCCGTCTCCAGATCAAGCTCTTGGAGCACCGCCGCATCCGTTCCTTCCACCTTCGACAGAAACGGGGTCAAGCGGGCCAACTGCTGCCGCAGCCGTTCGATATTTCGATCCTGGGATAGTTGATTCATAACCCCTCCTCTCCAAGTGCCAGGATGATACGCTCACCGCATCGGATGGACAAGGGGTGATATTCAGCAGGGAAAATCCGCATAGTGTCCCGACACATGTAGATTGAGATGCGACTAAAGAAACCTGCTTTGTTTCAACAACTTGCGTCGGGTGGTGCCGGCGGGAGAGCCCGGCGCTCAAGTATGCCAGCGACGGTTCCTACTTCGGCAATTTCTCGGCGATCACGCTGTCCCCCGACCATTTGCCCGCGCCGGTGATGACGAGGGCCGCGCAGATCGCGATGACCAGCAGATGATACTCAAACCCTTCCCCCGCCTGCTTCCCGGACCAGTTCATGAAAAAGCCATTCGGCCAGTGGACCAGCCCGATCGCGCCCACCATAATCAGGGCCATGCTGGCGGCCGTGACCCGGGTCAGCAGACCGATGAGGAGCCCCAGGCTGCCGAACGATTCGCCGATGATCACCAACAGGGCCACGAGCCAGGGAAGATGCATCTGTTCGGTGAAGAACCCCAGCGTCCCGGCGAACCCGAACCCGCCGTACCAGCCCAGCAATTTCTGCGCGCCGTGCGGGAACATCACCACTCCCAGCATGATCCGCAGAATCAAGCCGGTCCAGGCCTCGTCTGTCTCGAACAGCTTCCTCATGTCATCCCTCCTCCCTTGTGGGTTGAAACTCCTCCGCCACGATGTCAAGCATCATCTTGTCGGCGCGTCTCATGATCGTCAGCGGAGCGCGTGTGCCCACCTGCTCTTCCGCAAGCAGGCGGTGCAACGCATCAATTCCCCCGACCGGTTGACCGGCGAACCCCACGATGACGTCTCCTTCCAGCAGGCCCGCTCTCTGGGCAGGGCTGCCCGGCTCGATGGAGGCCACCAGAATGCCGCTCTCGACCGGCAAGTCATGAAAGCGGACCACACGACGTGGAAGCGGCACGTCTTGCCCTCCCACCCCGATCCAGCCGCGCCTGATCTTACCGTCTTTGATGAGCCGCCCGGCGACAAACTTTGCCGTGTTGATGCCGATCGCGAAGCAGATCCCCTGTGCCGGTAGAATGACGGCGGTATTCACCCCGATGACGTCTCCACGGGACGTGACCAACGGTCCGCCCGAGTTCCCGGGATTCAGCGCTGCGTCGGTCTGGATGACGCTATCGATCAGCCGTCCGGAGGTGGACCTGAGCGAGCGGCCGAGTGCGCTGACGACTCCCGCCGTCACCGTGCATTGGAACCCATACGGGTTCCCGATTGCAATCACCAATTGGCCGACTCGCACCGCGTGCGAGTCACCCAACGAGGCCGGGACAAGCAACGACGCAGGCGTCAGACTGCCCGCGGCAACTCGGACCACGGCCAGGTCGGTCGCCGGGTCATCGCCGATCAGGTCGGCCTGAAACCGACGGCCGTCCGAAAGCGTCGCCTCGAGTTTCGCCGCGTGATGCACGACGTGGCTGTTCGTCAAGATGAACCCGTCCGGCGTGAAGATGAACCCGGAGCCACTCCCGCGCCTCTCGTGAGGCCGGCGGGAATCGGTCCCCCCTCCTCGTGAGCGGTGGTGCGCCTCGATATTGACGACCGAGGGGCTGACGGTTTCCGCCGCGCTGATGACCGCCCGCGAATAGGCATCGAGGACGGCCTGATCCGGAGCAGATACCGACCCAGGGATCTGATCAGACTGAGTCATCCTCTCGTGCTGTGAGCCGAGTTCAAGACCCTTCATTTCAGCACTTCCTCCCCTCTGCAATGACGGTAGTATAGTTCTAACTAGAACAAAGTCAAGGGAGGAAAAAGGTGAAAGAATGCTCGAGGCAGGTCGCGCTGTGAGTATCAGTGCCGGCTGTAGAACGCGGCGATCGTGTCCACCACGTAGGCAAGCTGGTCGTCGGAGAGTTCGGCGTAGATGGGCAGGGAGAGGGCTTCCCGGGCCGCACGCTCCGACACCGGGAAGGATCCTGTGCGGTATCCCAGCTCACGATAACAGGTCTGTGAGTGTAACGGGATCGGATAGTACACTTCGGTCCCGATCCCTTTGTCCTTCAGGTAGGCGCGCAGCTCGTCCCGCTTCTGCACGCGAATCGTGAACTGATTGAAGACATGGTAGTTACCCGGGTCGGTCGTGGGCAGGGTCACCCGATCCTGAAGCTTCACGTCCTGGAACAGCCGCTCGTACTGCGTCGCGTTTCGCCTCCTGCCCTCAGTCCACCGATCCAGGTATGTGAGTTTGACCCGCAGCACGGCCGCCTGGAGAGCATCCAACCGGCTGTTGAATCCGACCATCTCATGGAGGTATTTCTCACGGCTCCCATGGACCCGCAGCATGCGGACGCGCTCAGCCAAGGCCGCGTCACCGGTGGTCACCATCCCCCCATCGCCGAACCCGCCCAGGTTCTTGGAAGGAAAGAAGCTGAAGCAGCCCAGCCGGCCGATCGTCCCGGCCTGGCGACCGTGCTGTTTGGCCCCGATGGCCTGAGCCGCATCCTCGACCACGGCCAGGCCCCGGCTGGCCGCGACCTTTACGATGAGCTCCATGTCGGCGCACTGGCCGAACAGGTGCACCGGGATGATCGCTTTGGTGCGCGGAGTCACCCGCTCGGCGACTTGAGCCGCGTCCATATTGAAGGTGTCGGGACGGATGTCCACGAACACCGGTTTGGCTCCCAGGCGCGAGATGGAGCCGGCGGTCGCGAAGAACGTGTAAGGAACCGTCACGACTTCGTCCCCTGGCCCCACGCCGCAGACCATGAGAGACAGGAGAATGGCATCGGTGCCGGACGCTACCCCGACGGCGTGGGCTGCGCCCAGGTATCGCTGCAGGTCTTTCTCCAGATCGGCGACCCGCGCGCCCAGAATAAAGGCCTGCTCCTCGCACACCGACTCGAGCGCGGCCATCACTTCGGCCCGTATCTGACGGTATTGGGCTTTGAGGTCCAGCAGTGGAACGTTCACGAAGGACTCCCTTTCTTCAGGGGCTCAGTGCGGAATGGATTCATTCAGCATCTGGCGCCATCGTTCAATTCTGCGCGGGCGTGCCATACCGCGATGCCACGCTCACGATATCGCCTTGCTTCTGGTCCCCAACCAGACGGTCGTATTCACGCTCCAGTCGACGAATCATGTCCCGGATGTCGAACTCCTGCGGCAGCGACTCTCCCTTCTGTCCCATGCGGACCGCCACGTCTGGATGGGCCAGGAGCTCCAGGACCCGATCGGCCATGCCACGGACATCCCCCGGCTCGACGAGGTACCCGTTCACACCATCCCGAATCACTTCCGCCGCACCATCCACGCGGGTCCCCACGACCGGCACGCCGCTGGCCAACGCCTCCAGATAGACCCGCGGCAATCCCTCCCAGAGTGAGGTCAGCACGAAGAGGTCGAAGCAGCGCAGGACCTCGGCGATGTCCCGCCGCCAGCCGGTCAGCTTGAACGATCCGGCCAGCCCTACTCGCTCGACCTCCGCCTCCACCGCGCCGCGCAACTCCCCGTCGCCCACGAGCACGAACCGGGCATCCGGCCTGGACCGGTGGACCAGCGCCGCCAGGCGGACAAAATCGAGCGGCGCCTTCTGGGGTTTCAGCGGCGCGATCATGCCGACCACAGGTCGCCCCGGCTCGAGTCCCAGCTCCCGTTTCTTCGCGACGGTATCCACCCGAGCCCGCCGAAAGGCGTGCAGATCGACCCCGCTGCGAATGACGGTGCAACGGTCAGCGGGGAACAATCCCAGTTCGATGCCGAGGCGGCGATTGGCCTCCGAGACGGCGAAGAACCTGGTGGTGAACCGTGACGTGCGACGCTCCAACGCGATGAGGGCGCGCCGGACCAGCGGATGCTGGTAGCGGGTGAACCCGAACCCGTGGATGGAGTGGATGATGATCGGCACCCCGGCCCGCCTGGCGGCCCAGCGCCCGAGGATGCCGGCTTTGGAGCTGTGCGTATGGACGATCAGGGGGCGGAGGCGTCTGAGAAGCAGGGTCAGCGCAAGGAGCGCACGGAGGTCCGCGATGGGGCGGATCGGGCGCTTCAGCGACGGCACCTGGTGGAATTCGACACCGGAGAGCGCCCGCGCCTCCTGATCCAAGAGGCCCGGTTCACCCGTGATGAGCAGGGGACGGAACCGCGCGGTGTTGAGGTGGGCCACCGTGAACAGAGTATTCTGCTGCGCGCCTCCCAGCTCCAGCTTGGTGATGATGTGCGCGACGTTGACCGGGCCAGTCATCCCCGCGCCTTCTCCTCCCACCGCTTCGCATCCGAACGCACAGAGGCGAGCCGATCCGTCGCACTCGCCCAGACCTGCCTGAGGGCTACGGAGGCGAGACCAGCGGCCCCCATCGCCGCGCAGAGTTCCTTGAACAGCGATCCGACCCCGCGCCCCCGATGCTGGAGCCGGAATGGTGAGACCCCGGATTTCAGCTCGGCGTGGTGCGCAAGGTAGTACTGCAGGCTCGGGGTGTTCAAGGTGACGTGCACCGGGTGGAAGTCGAAGACATATAGCGCATCGTCCTGCAGCGCCTCCGCTCCCGCGCCAGCCCGAGATTGACGTTGTAGACCGAGACACAGCGGAGACCCTCCGCCGCCTCCCGGATCGGACGAGGAAGGTCCGTGCACCGGCGCACCAGTTCAGGCACGGGGATCGTGGAGACGAGCGTGTCGTACTCCTCCAGACGCCCATCCTGGAACGTGGCCCGTCGCCGCCCCGTATCCACCTCGACCAGCTCGCTCCCGTAGACGATGTCTCGCACACCCGAGAGAAACGCTCCCGGTAAGACGCCGATCCCGCCTTGAGTCGGGTAGAGGAACGACGGGTTGTACCCGAACGCCTTGTCCTTGATCCCGAGCGCGCCGTTCACCACGTCCTTGAGCTCCGGCTTCGGGACAAGCCACGCCACCCAGTCCGACGTCAACTCGTCCAACGACACCTGCCACAGCTTCTCGTTGAACGGCACCATGAAATGCTTGGCCATCCCCTCACCCAGGTTTTCCAGGATCCAGGCCTTGAATGAGCGGTCCTCCGGCGGAGTCGCGGGTGGCTTCGTCAGGGTGGCGATGAAGCCGAGCAGGCACTCGCGGACCACCTCCGGCGGCAAGCCGTAGGTATTCACCTGGAACGGATATTCCGTGTAGGTCTGATGCGAGTAAATGTATGAGCGGCGGGTATGTTTCGTGAGGCTGCCGACGAGGAGACCCTCAACCAAGGTCTTGATCTCGGCCTGGCGAAAGTGCAGGAGGTGCCCGGTCACATCGAAGGTAAACCCGTCCATGTGATAGGAGCGGCAGAGCCCGCCCGCTTCCTTCTCCTTCTCCATCACGCGACAGGCACGGTCTCCCAGGTGGTACGCCGTGCTGAGCCCGGCCAGGCCGGCCCCGACGATGAGGATCATCGCGTACTCCTCGCCGACTCCGCGGCCGGTCGGCGCTGACGGATCTTCTCCGAAGATTTCGACATATTGATTCGCTTGAGCCAGACCGCCGTCACGACCGCCAACGTCACCGTGGTTCCCACGAGGGCAAGGGCCGTCTCCGACGACACCATCATCAGCAGCAGCCCGACCCCTCCCAGCACGAACGCCGCTCCGTAGCTCACCATGACGACCTGAGGCACCGAGAGAGCCCACTGCCGCAGCCGGAGCGCGAAATGGTCGGAGCTCCCGAGGAAGACCGGAACTCTCCGGAGCCGACGGATATACATCACGAACAGCGTATCGAACACCGGGACTGCCAGCATGAAGACCGGCGCGAGGATGGCCACCGGGTTCACGGTCGTATACTTTCCGATCATCGCCAGCGCGCCCAGCATCAGCCCCAAAAAGAGCGATCCGGTATCACCCAGGTAGATCGAAGCCGGATAAAAATTGTACCGGAGAAATCCGAGGAGGCTCCCTGCGAGCGCCGCCAGCATCACCGCCACCATCGTGTCGTGGTTCAGCATCGCCACGACGAAGAGCCAGACACAGGCGATCATCCCCACTCCGCCGGCGAGCCCGTCCATGACGTCGATGAGGTTCAGGGCGTTGATGATCCCGATCATCCAGACAACGGTGAAGAGGATATCAAGCCAGTCCGGCAACGCCGCGATCTCGATACGGATCCCGCTCCGGATCAGGACGAACACCGCGATGAGCTGGCCGATCAGCTTGGGCCAAGGCTGAAGGACCCCGAAGTCATCGATCAATCCCAGCATCACCATGAGGGTCCCACCGAGCACCAACCCCAGGACTTCCTGCCGAAAATCGAACGTCAAGGCCAAACTGATCAGAAACGCCACATAGACGGCGAGGCCTCCGAAGTAGGGGACCGGTTCGGCCTGATGCTTGAGCCGTCCGTCCGGCCGGTCCACGACGTTGAACTGCAGCGCGGCGCGGCGCGCCATCGGGACGCTGTACAAGGACAGCAGAAGCGCCAAACCGAACGTCAATGTGATGAGCAACATGCGTCACCCGCCATCAACGACCAGGGAGACTCCTCACGATGCGACGCCGGCCTGTTCGCGCACGACGACGCGGTACCACAGTTTCACCAACAAGACGCTCCACAGCTGGCTGCTTCGGTCCTGGATTCCCCGCAGATGCTCGTCCAAGAACCGTTCCACGCCGGCCTGGTTGAACAGGCCCGGCGGGCCCTCCAGCCTCAGGTGCTCCACCACGAATTCGCGAAGCGGGCCCCGCATCCACGACGCCAACGGCATCTCGAAACCCATCTTCCGTCTGTTCAAAATGGCGGGCGAAACAAGGTCCGCCACCGCGGCTTTCAGCACCGCTTTCCTGACCCCATCCCGGATTTTCAGCGCCGCCGGAATGCTTGCCACGAGCTCCACCAGCGGATGATCCAGGTACGGCACGCGCGCTTCGAGCGAGGCGGCCATCGACATCCGGTCCACTTTGGTCAGCAGGTCGTCCGGCAGCCAGGTCGAGAGATCGGCCCTGAGCATCCCTCCCAAGCTTGATCCCGGCTCCACCGCGCCGTCGAAGAAGGGTTGAAAGAGTTGGTCGATCTCCCGCTCCTCGCAGGCCACCTCCTCGTGATCGGCGGCGACCTCCATCAGCTCCTCCGACGTGAAGGTCCCCACCCAGTCCATGTGCCGTCGGGAGGGTGAGCGTTGAGACAGCGCACGGACCCCCTGGACCACTCGCCGACTCACCGCGCTCCGTTGCAGCCAGCCCAGTATGCGCGTCTTGAGGCCGGGTGGGACCCACCGGTACCAGTCGGCGAGGCTCTCCAGGGCGTACCGCTGATAGCCGCCGAACAATTCATCGGCCCCTTCACCGGTCAGCACGACCTTGACGGACTGCGCGGCCAAGCTGGAAAGCAGATAGGTCGGAACGATGGCCTCTGGCATACGGTAACTCCGAAAATTCTGGAGGCCCCTCAAACCCGACCGAAAAGGTGCTGAACGGGTCGGCACCCGTGCGGCTCATCAGCGCGACAACCGACGCGGAGTCCAGCCCCCCGCTCAGAAAGGCGCCGACCGGTACATCGCTCGCCAGGTGGCTCTTCACCGCGTCATGCAACCGGCCCGCGACGGCGGTTCGAATATCGGCATCGGCTCGGCTCCCATCGTTCCAGCACGTGGTCGGCAGCTGCCAATACCGGCGAGGCTCGAGGCCGCGCTCATTCACCAGCAGCACGGTCCCCGGCATGAGCTTCCGAATGCCAACAAAGGCCGTATCAGGAGCCGGCACGTATTGCAGGAGCAGCAGCCGCAGCAGTGCCGGACGACTAACTTCCGGAACTTCCTCGAAGGCCGGCAGCAGCCCGCGGACTTCGGACGCGAAGGCCGCGCGATGGTGGTCATAATGAAAGAACAAGGGTTTGATCCCGAGACGATCACGGGCCAACATGAGGACCTGCTGCCGGGCATCCCACAGCGCGAACGCGAACATCCCCCGCAGCCGCGTGACGCAGGCCCATCCATGCTCCTCGTACAGATGCACGATCACTTCGGTATCGGATTGGGTCCGGAGGCAATGCCCTTTCGAGGCGAGTTCCTCCCGCAGCTCGCGGTAGTTGTAGATCTCGCCGTTGCAGACCACGATGACCGTCCCGTCCTCATTCGTCATCGGCTGGCGGCCGCCCGCCACGTCGATAATGCTGAGACGGCGCATCCCGATCCCCACAGCGGCTCCGGAACTCCGAAGCACGCGCGTCCCGTCGTCATCCGGGCCACGGTGCTCCAGCGCCCGCCCCATCGCTCCCAGCAACGAAGACAGACTGCCTTCGCCACTCGGAGAGCCGACGTGGTTACCGAACTCGGCGATGCCGAAGATGCCGCACATGCATGCCTCCGATCAACACGCGCTCTTGTACACCCTCTCAAGATAGTCGAGGTACGCGTCCATGGAGTGGTGCTGCATCACTCTCTCTCGACCCCGCTGTCCCATCGCCGTGGCCTGCGCCGGGTTGTTCAGTAGGCGGATCACCGCGTCGGCCACCGAGCCCGGCTTGGCCTCAACCCGCAGCCCCACCGTCTCATCCACCAGCTTCCAGGTCACGCCGACATCCGTGGCCACCACCGCGGCTCCACAGGCCATGGCCTCCAGGAGAGCTTGGGACGGATAATTATCGGTTCGTTGCAGAGACACAAACACCAGCGCTTCCCCGAGAACCGTCTCGACATGATCGCACCAGCTGACCTCGGTGCAGCCTTCCAACCCGTGTCGCTGCACCAGAACCACGAGATCGGGTCGCAACGGCCCCCCGCCCAGCACGAAGAACCGTGCAGCGGGGACCCGATCGTGAACGAGAGCACAGGCTCCCACGAACAACGCCGGATTTTTCTCCGGGATCAGTCGTCCGACAAACACCACCCACGGTCGTTTGACGGAGGCCGGATGAAAGCGGGTGGTATCCACACAGCTTCCGGCCGAGACCCGGATCCGCTCCGGCGCGACCCCTTCCTGAACCAGCGCATCGCGGATCGGCTCACTCAACGCGTCCACGACGCGGGCCAGCCGAAGGGCCTGCCGGTACAGACGGAGACCCAGCGCTGACCCGACCATCTCGCGCAGGCCGGTGGCGACCACCGACACCACCGCCGGCGGCGCCCATCCCGCTAACTGAAGCGGCAGGACGACGTAGGCCCCGCCTAACACCAGGTGAAGCAGCTTCGGTCGGCGTCGCAACAACCACCAGCCGACGCTGAGACACGCAAGCAGGTAGTCCATTTTGCGCAAGCCGAATGCCAGAGCGCTCTTCAATCGGACGGGTGTCGCCCTGCCGTCTGCATCGGCTTCCTCGCCGCCCGCGCTCCCCATCGCGTAGCTAGCCACCCATCCGATCCGCTCCTTCAACACCAGCTCCGGCATTCCATCGGGCTTGAGCGCACCAGTTCGGGTCAGCCCGGCCAGGAGGGACTCGTTGACCGCCAGGGCGATCGAGACGCCTCTTCGCCTGAGCCTTTCATAGACCTGGGCGAAGCGCCGCTCGGTTCCCCCCATTCCGCTGTTGTTCAGGAGGATCATCGCGATGTCCGGGGCTCGCGATGGGTGCCCGTTCGCCGGCGTTGGACGGGTTTGCTTAATCACAGAACCTTCTCAGCCACATTTCCAGGTTGATCCACCGCCAGACCGTCTGACCAATCGCCACGTTCCCGTCGCAGTAACGACGGTACCATTCCCTGAGCACTCGCGCGCGCCAGTACGGACGCGCGCGCATGCTGTCGGACTCGAGCAAGGCCTCGATCTCCGGACGAAGGGTGACGCGCAACCATTGGTCCTGCGGCGTCACGAATCCCATCTTGTCGGTGCGCAGGCGGACCTCTTCCGGCAACGTTCCGACCATCGCCTCACGGAGCACAAACTTGGTCACTCCTTGGCGGATCTTGAATTCGGGGGATACGCCTCCAAGCCATTCAACGAGGGTATGGTCCAGAAAAGGGACGCGGGCCTCCACCGAGAAGGCCATGGCATTCCGATCTTCGTAATGCAGGAGCGCCGGCAGACCCAGGGATCGGAGGGAGCCGTAGAGATGATTCTCCAGGCAAGTGGGAAAGCGCGTCACTGCCCCAGGTGTCCAGGAATACCGCTGGCTGAAACCCTGGTCGAGCCAGAAGCGATCCCCTTTCACCCAGGAGCGGAGGGGCCGTATCGCAGAAGCCGGGAGGAGCCCCCGCAGCAGATTGGCCACAATCGTGGGATCTACCACCGGGTGATGCCTCCGGTACGCCCGCCATTCCCCGAGGAAGGTCCTCCAGCGCCACTGACGCAAAAGATCAGCCCCATACGAGCCCAGGTAGCCAGGGTATCCAGCCAACAGCTCGTCGGCCCCCTGCCCATCCAGCAGCACTTTGACCCCCGAGTCGGCCGCCAGCCGCATCACCGCCCACTGGGCCATGATGCTCATCCCGGCGAACGGTTCTTCCTGATGCCAGAGGATTCGGGGTAGTTCGTCGAAGAGTTGCTGTCCATCCGGAAACACCTCATGGCCTTCCGCGCCGGTTCGCTCAAGGACCCTGTGGATATACGGGCGCTCATCGCAGGTCGAGTCCTCGAAACAGGAGGAGAAGGTCCGAATTCGTTCCCCGACCGAAGCCTGATCAATCCCTGTGGGGTTCGATGAGAGAAGCTTCTGGACCGTGCACACGATGCTTGAGGAATCCAGCCCGCCGCTCAGGCAACTGCCGATCGGCACATCGCTCCGAAGGTTGAGCCGGACCGCCTCTTCGAACCGCTCTCGGAACGCTGGCACGATTCGGTCGGGTTCCTGCCGCCATTGAGACGGGTTCAGGTCCCACCATGGTCTGACGGTCAGGGTTCCATCACGTACGATCAGGGAGTGTCCCGGCTTGAGCTGCTTGATCGCCGAGAAAAAGGTTCCATCCGTATGGTCCTGCCACGCGTAGACGAGATAATCGTAGACCGCCTGCTCGTCCGGCGCTGGCCGGTACGAGGCATCCTGTAAGAGGGACTTCATCTCCGACGCGAAGAGGAATCGCTCACCGTCGAAACGGTAGTAGAAGGGCTTGATCCCGAATCGATCTCGCGCACAGAACAACCGGTCCTCCCGTCTGTCCCATAACGCGAAGGCGAACATACCGTTCAGGTGAGACAGGCACTCATCACCCCATTCGAGATAGGCCTGGAGAATCACTTCCGTGTCGGTCGCGGATCGGAATTGGTGGCCTCGCTGTTTCAGCTCGTTGCGGAGTTCACGGTAGTTGTAGATTTCACCGTTATAGGTGATCCAGACCTGGCCGTTCTCCGTTGCCATCGGCTGATGGCCCAAGGGAGTGGGATCCAGAATCGCCAGCCGGCGATGTCCAAACCCGATCGAATAGCGGTGAGACCCTGGGGCCATCGAGTGTGTTAGTTTCCCTCTGGTCTGGACGGGCTTCTCACTGCCCTCCAAGGCCATCAGGACATAGCCCTCCCCATCAGGGCCTCGATGGGCGAGCACCTGCGTCATCGTCTCCAACAGACGGAGATCAATCGGCCGACCCGCTGCACTGTAGATTCCCGCTATGCCGCACATGAGGGTTGATAAGCCGCCACGGTTTGACGCGCGATCTTCAGCGGATCGTGCCATTCGGTGACGAACCGGCGGCCGGCCTCGCCTAGCTCCTCACGCCTCGACTGGGAACGAAGCAGCCCGTCCAGATCCTGTGCGAGCGTCTCCTTCGTCGTCCTCACGATCGGGATCTGCTCATGAAAGGGCACAAAGTGTTTCAGGTCTTCAGCCCGGAGGTAACAGAGCACGGGTTTCCCCAAGGCCATGGCTTCCACCGCCAGTGCGCCGTACCAGCCGATCAGGAGCTGATCCACGACCACATCCGCCTGGGCGATCAGGTCTTTCACCCGTGCATGTGGAACCTGCTCGACCAGCATCAATTCGACCGGAACTCCCCCGGAGTTCAGACGGGCACAGGCCTGCTCGACGTACCGCGTGCCCTTGATACTCCGATTGGTGGGCATATGGAGAACTCGGAACGGCTCCGATTGCGACGTCCGTCGAGCGGACGTTCCCGCCGATTTCCACTCATTCGGGTCCACGCTCGCGTAGGGCAGGAACTCGGCCCCCGGGAGGAAGTGCAGGAGGTCCGGATTCAGGGCAAACACTTTGTCGGCATAGGTAAAGACCTTCCGGATCCGCTTTTGCCTAATCGTGTCCATCCGTTCGTCGCACCAGGCCACATCGCATTCGGCACAGGCTGACGTGCTGAGCCGTTGCCGGCTCAACCCTTTCATCCGGGCATCGCAGCCCTGAAATGTCACCACCACGCGCTTACCCAGCCGCTTCAGCAGCGGGAGATCCCAATAATGGAGATTCCACGTCCGGTAGTCCACGAGTGACATCCCCCAGTTGAAATGGAAGACGTCGTACTGGCGCACGGCGCGCAGAACAAACCATCCCAGCCGCAAAACGCTGACCGGCAGCGCACTCTCTCGCAGTCGAAGATCCACATCGCAGGGAAATCCCAGCCAGCTCGATCGCCTGACCATGACATCGCTGTGGACACCCAGGGCCCGCTCGGCCCTTGAGAGCCCCCAGGCATGGCCACCGGTGTCGGTCGGGCAATGCAAGACCCTCACGACGTCTTCTCCTTGCCCTTGCCGAGGAGATCGTTGACCAACCGGTCGAGCCCTGCTTTGATGGAAATCCTCGGACTGACCCCGAGTTTGAGTTTCATCTTTTCGATATTGCCCACCATGGCCATCGCGCCCTTATCCGGCTGGTATGAATAGACCGGCTTCTTGCCGGCGAACTGACCGATCAGCTCGGCCAGCTCCAGAACGGTTGTGGTCTCGGCACCAGCTACGTTGATCGTCTCCTGGTGCCCAAGCTCAATCGCGCGGATGGTCGCCTCGACCGCATCGGACACATGGATCGGGTTCATCGTGACTCCGGTCTTGCCAAAGACGATCACCGGATCCCCCTTCAGCACCCGCTCGACCAGACCCGGCATGAACATGTCTCTCTGCCCTTCCCCATAGACGAAAAAATAGCGCAGCGTGACCGTGGCGAAGTAGTCGCCGTAGGCATTCACCAGACATTCCGCCGCATACTTGCAGGCCAGGTAGAAATTGTTCGGTTGGGGGGGATCGGTCTCCACGATCGGACGCGGGAGGTACCCGCAGACTCCGCCGGAGGAGGCGAAGAGAAATGACCGGATCTTGGCTTGCCGCCCGTATTCCAAGAGCTGTGCCGTCGAGGCCGTATTGACCGTGAAGACATCTCCAGCCTGTTCAGGAAACCGTCGGAACTGCCGAGATTGGGCCAGGTGGATGATCGCATCCACCGACGCCGGCAGGCCGGACGGGTCGATCGGGCCCGCCAAGTTCTGCACGATCGCATGAACGTGGGCATGATGAGGGAGCGCGCCGCCGTGTTGGGTCAGACAGAACAGCTCATGATCCGACATGAGTCTCCTGACCAGCCGGCTGCCGATGAACCCTGTGGCTCCAGTGATCAGGAGTTTCATCGCACACCTCCTCCGACGGGAGCGCTGTCGCCCTCCAGTTGGCGATAGAGCCGATCCATCCGCGCCCCGACACGTTCCAGGGAGAACACCTGCTCGACGTACTGCCGGCCCTTGACACCCAGCTCGTACCTCAGCGTCGGATTCTCGATCAGCGTGACGAGCGCTTGCCGGAGCGTGCCCGGGTTCGCATTCACGATCGGACACTCCACCCCATGCGGCAGGTAGACCTCCGGCTTTCGGATATAGGCCACGACCGGTTTGCCCAGCGCCATCGCCTCCACGGCGAAATTGCCGTGCCAGCCGATCAGAAACTGATCAGCCATGATATCGGCCTGTGTGTATACCTCCTTCGCTTCCTCGTTACCCAGCCCCGTTACCAGGACCAACTGGACCGGATAACCCTCGTCCTGAAGCTGTTTGATGCAAGCTTCCAGATACCTGGTCCCCTTGAACTGGGGATGGTTGGGCGCATGCAACACCTTGACCGGCGAACTGCTCAGGGAGACTCCCACGAACGGCCATTTCTTCAGGTCGATGGCCCAATAGAACAGATCGTTCCGGCTCCCGGGCGTGTATTCGGTCATATCCCCCATCGACAGCGTGCTGTCCGCGTACCGCTGCACATGGGCCAAGTTCCGTCTGGCCAGATCGTCGTCACAGATACAAGCGACGAGACGCTGGGTGCAGTCCATACAGCAGTTATATTCTCCGAGGGTTCGAGTGATCCGTTCGACCCGTACGTCTCCCCCATACGCCGACACGATGATCTTCTTGCCCAGCAGTTTGAGGAGCGGCAGTTCGAGGCGCTTCCCGAGGGTTCGATTGAGAAAGCCGCCGTCGAAATACAGGTGGAAGATGTCGTAACGCAGGACGGCCCAGAGAAAGACGGCCCAAGGAATCACCAGGGCCAGTGGTGGATAGCGCCACCAGCGCTCCAGATTATAAGTGAAGTCTGCCGTGATGAAGTACGGGCGATACACCAGCGTGTCGCTCTGATAGCCGTAGAGGCGGTCTGCGGCGGCATTGGTGCTGATATTAATGATGGGGGTCGGCCCCCAGATGATCCGTGGCTTCGTTCGCCGCCTGCCCCACAGCTGCTGAAGCGCCAGCCACGGCAGACAGACCCCAAACACCAGGATCAGAAACAGGGGTAACAGGAGCAGTTCCCCCACCGCCTTGGCTCCATGCATGACGCGGACGCTCATCGGGTCACCAGTCTTTCATGCCGCTCGAACCAAAAGGGTGGCTGTCTCGGGGGAAGAACCCAGGCCTGGAGAGGCTCGGATGATCCCTTGATCGCTAGGATGAAGAGATCGGTGTGCAGGATCGTCCTGATCACGTCCCCGAACCCTTCGCCCTCCAGAAGGGTTCTAATCTCCGCAAATTCGAACCGCCGGTTGATGAGCGGGGCATAGAGATCATGCAGATTGTGGAGCCGTCGCACGTCCCCACCCGCTTTCTTCAACAGGAACCGGTACCGGTCCTCTCCAAACATTACTTGGAACCGAACCCGTTCCTTAAACAGCTCCAAGTCGTCCTCCAGCGGCCTGGTCTCCCGACCATACAAATAAAGGTACAGGAGGCCCATGTCCTTGACCGCCTGGGACACCTCCCGGAAGGACCGGGTGAAACTTCGGCAATGGTGGAGCACACCCCAGCACCACACCAGATCATAGCGCCGACCAGGCAGGACCCGAGATAAGTCCTCCAGAGGAGCCACGTAAAACTCCGTCCGGACCGGATAGGGAGCCAGCACCTTTCGAGTTTCTTCGACCGCATTCTCGTTGATGTCCACCACCGATACGTTGGCCCCCAGCTCGGCTAGGCCGATGGCCCATCGGCCATTTCCGCACCCGGCATCCAAGACATCTTTCCCCTTGAACCACTCCGGCCTGATCTGCAGCTCCTCTTCGCTGATGATCCGTGCCACGTTGGCTTTGAACCAGGGATCGCTGGCGAGATAGAGCCCCTCCCTGAATTCATCCCATTCCCGGGCAAAGGCGTCCTTCGTCTGGAGTGCCGCCAAGTCCAGGGCCTGGTCCCGATCATGCACCATGCGGTGGAGCAACCGGTACAGGGCCTCCACTTCTTCCCGCCCGGCCCATGGGAGCAGGCCGCGCAGGCGGCGGAGTCCCGCTTTCAGGCGCTGTTTGGCGGACCGGCTCAAGAGATCCCGAAGTCTCATCCCAGGCCCCTTCTTTTCACACCCCGTTTGTCACCGCTGCAACAACTCGCGGTAGACGGAAACCTGACGGTCGGCAACCAATTCCCATCCGTGATGCTTGACGACCCATTCGCGTGACGATTGGCCGACCGCTGCGGCATACCCGCGATCCTCGGACACCTCCACCATCCGCTCGAAGATCTCATGTTCCGTGCGTGCCCCAAGGACGGGCGGCATCTCGGGGAAACACCATTCATGGACCTGCCGGTTGAAATTCAACACGACCGGCTTGCCGCAGGCCATGGCTTCCGGCGTCACGGTCCCGAAGACGCCCAGCGTGAACTGATCCAGCACGACATCCGCGGCGTTGTAGTAGTCGATCAGCTTCATCTTGTTCAGCGGAAGCGTCCAGATCACAAACGGCTCCAGCTCCAGGGCGCCGATCAGGGCACGAGACCGGTCCACCTCTTGCCCCCAGTCGGACAGGATCAGGATGGCCCGGCGTCCGACCTCTTTCCGTAATCGAGCGAATGCTCTGATCAACAGGTCATTCCCCTTTAGCGCCCAGTTGTGCCGGGAAGGGGCGAAGAGAATGAGGTCGGTTTGATAGCGATTGGCCAGTTGATCGCGCAGCAGGGTCGGCCTCGGGCGATACTTCGTCTCATCCACCGGATGCGGGATGAACTGGAAGTTCGTGAGACCGAGTCGCTGGGCCG
The DNA here is from genome assembly GCA_001914955.1 of Nitrospirae bacterium 13_2_20CM_2_62_8. Classification (GTDB taxonomy): domain Bacteria; phylum Nitrospirota; class Nitrospiria; order Nitrospirales; family Nitrospiraceae; genus 40CM-3-62-11. The sequence goes on from MNDM01000058.1 coordinate 21,607, forward strand.
ATGTGATCACATCGGGGTTGGTGATGAGCACCCTGCCAGCCTGGCGATAGGCCAAGGTCAGCAGGCGCCCGCGGGCGCTGTCCTCGAAGGGGATCTCCCGCATGGTCCCATGTTCGAAGGCGACATAGGGCTTTTCAGGGGCGAACATCCAGGCGTGGATGGGTTCCGTCGCGTAGGCCTGAATGAGGTCATAGCCTGCGAACCATCGTTGGAAGTCCTTCCTATGCTGGTACACCCGCAACACATCGAGCAAGCGGGGGCTCGGATGACTGCCGGTCCTCCGACACTCGAGCAATTTGGCCCAGGCCCTCAGCCAGAAGTTGGGCTGCTGGAATAGCAGGCGCTCAAGCCGAAACTGTCCCTGGAACCGTTGCCTGCGAGTCCGGCCGGAGGGCCCGAGCTCGGCCTGGAGAAACCAGGCTGGGCGAGAAAACCCTCCGAGATCATGTGCGTCCCATTGCGGATGGAACTCGTCCGGCTGCCCCTCAAATTCGGCGTCTTCCCATTCCGGCTGAGCCATGATGTGACGATAGCTGTAGCAGAGGACATCGGCTTCGATCCCCTTTCGGCGCAGGAACTTCGCATTGTTGTAGGCGTTATTCGCGATGTTGCCGACGTGGAGGATCCTCATACACGGACTCCCCTCATGTTGACGGACCCCCCACACTCTCCGAATCGCCGGACATCTTTCTTCGTGGTGAATCGGACCGGCTTGGTCAGGCAGATCTGCTCGAAGCGGTGCTCTCGAAACCAGCGCTCCACCTCCTGGCGTGAGTGCAAGTGGTTGAAGACCGGCGAATACGCGTCGTAGAGTCCTAACTGCAGCGTGGAGATCTCCAACGGATCGTCGCCTTTCGTCTTCAACGAGCAAATGATCCGGTCCCTCAGCAGTCGAAACAGGATCGGATTGTTGATCACAAACCACTTGCAGATTCGATAGCGCCGCTCTTCGGAGAACATTCGAAGAACTCGCCGGATGAGATTGGTGAAAAAGAATTTCACCGGGTTATGTTTCTCATACACCATGACATATAACTGTCCCTGCTTCTTGACCAGAGGGACGAGGCGTTCAAACGCCTGTTTGGTGTCCGGAGTATGATGGAGCACACCCCAGCTGACGACAAAATCAAACCGTTCATGCTTGAACGGGAGGCGGGCAATACTCGCTTGAATGACCGTCACGTTCTCTCTCTCCGCGGTGGCTTGATGCGTCACCTGGACGCCCCCTTCGGTAAAATCAACGGCCACGACGGTTGCGCCCAAGAGAGCCATGGCATAGGTCCAGCGGCCAGACCCACAGCCCGCGTCCAGCACCAACTTCCCCTTGAAGTAGTCCCGTGGCAGTTGCACATCCTGCAGCCATTGCTCGACTAATTCCTCCCTGAAGTGCAGATGTCTGGAATCACGATACCGCCTCTGCTCCAGGTGAAAACTGCGGTTGACCTGCTGTTCGCCCTCGGACAAGTCGGCCATGAAGCGAGGAACGTGGTCAATCACCTGGTACCGGCGGTGACAATTCAGGCAGACATATTGCTCCTCAGTATCTTTCAGATCCCCACGGCAGAGGGGACAGACGAGCAGATCGTCTAACACGGCTCTCTTGGTCATCTCGCGTTGATCCATGCGCGGCGACTAATAGACCGACTTGCCGAGTTTTTGCCGAACTCGCTCATAGAATTCATAGAACCTCCCGAGCACAATCAAGGCTGGGAGGATCACGAGAAATGCGCCAGGCATCCGTTGGTCAGGATCCTGGCGCAACTGTTCGAGGAACCGAAGGTAGTTCTTCAGAAGGGTGCGATGGCCACCCTCTGACTTGCTGCAGACAATGTGAAAGACCGAGCCCTCATTCCCGCGCAGCAATCGGTCCACGGCAAGGATCATGCGCGACATCATGGGACTGTGGAGCTTGGTGAACAGACAGGAGAACGCAAACCTGGACCGAAAATCCAGAATGAACATCTGGGCCGAGAACAAACTGACCAGCTCGTCTCTGGTAAACGCCCGATGATATTCGTGAATAGGCGGTTCACTCACCGGCTCGTACTGTTCGATCCGATACAGGTAATGCATGAGCCCCATGGCGACGCCGCTCACCTGGCTGAACCGCGGCTTGCTCAGACAATGACTTTGATTGGGCTCCTGAGCGACCACGACGCCATAGGGAGCCAGCGCCCGCTTGATCTCGCCGAGCATACGATCCGGAAACGGCAGATGGTGGAGAACCGACGAACAGATGACCGTCCGAAACGAATCGTCTTTGAAGGGAAGATGCTCTCCGTCACAGACGATCGCAGTCAGCTCCGGCATCTTCTTCTTTGCTTCCCGTAGCATGGCCAGTGAGAGATCCACGGTCACGATGCGGCGGTATCCTCGACGCAACAGCCGTTCCGTCACGGCTCCCGTACCGCCGCCGACGTCCAGCACGAACCGGTCTGGCACCGCGTAGCGACGCACCAGGTTGAAGAACTCCCGCAGATGCGCTTTGGAAATAGGCGAGCGGTAATAATGGAAGTCATAGGTGCCGGCCATGGTGTTCTCAAAAGCCATTTCCGCTTGTTTCCAGGGTTCCATGGCCGGCCTTCTATCTATTCCCCGTTCTTGTAAGGTTAGCTCGCACACCCGTGGGACCACTTCACGGGATGGTCAAAGACGGTCTGCAAGGGCCGAGTCGGTCGTTTCACCGTGAACTCGCGCACTCGCTCGTGGTAATCGTACGGGTCGAGTCGGTAAATCGACTCCGGCCCCTCCTTGTGAGGGAAAATGCCCGCTGAGAGCCAATAGTTCCCATCCCCGATAAGCAACGGATCAAAGGCAACATCAACATAGCCTATTCCCTGAAACACCCCCAAATCAGTTGGTTCCTCACCCGAAAAACAGCTCGTCACTAAAATCCCCTCATGGCTGGACACCAAGAGGTAGACTGAAGGATTCCGGTAGATGCCGTCGGTTTCATAGTGGACTCGCACCACCATCCGCTCACCGCGAAAATAGGCGTATTCTTGGCGTCCTTCACGATTCAGCAAGAGAACTGACTTGACGCGAATTTCCCCTGAACCCCACCGCTGACCATCCTCCTGCAGACCTGCTCGCGCGCGCCTGGCACTTTCCAGACGCCGCACGTATAGATCATAGGCACGGCTGACCGTTTGTGCGGAATCGAACTGCAGGAGTTTGCCCTTCTCGAGCCAGAGTATTTTTTGACATAACCGGCCAAGGAGAAAGGAGTTATGTGAGACAACTATCACGGTGCCACCATCATTGATAAAGTGTTGGAGATGAGCGATACATTTGTTGACAAAATAGGCGTCACCGACCGCCAGCACTTCGTCAATAAGCAAGATATGAGGTTGCAAGGCCGTGGCGATCGAGAACGCGAGCCGGGCCTGCATCCCGGTCGAATACGTCCTCAGCGGTTGCTGGATGGCCTCTTCCAACTCTGCAAACTCGACAATGGTCGGCAGCTTTTGTTCGATTTCCCGTCGGCTCAGCCCCAAAAGCATCCCGTTGATCCTGATGTTCTCAACTCCGGAGTAGTCCGGATGAAACCCGGTACCCAGTTCAAGAAGCGCTGCCACCTTCCCATTCACTTCGAAGGACCCACTGCTTGGCACAGATAGTCCCGCGAGAAGTTTGAGCAGCGTGCTCTTCCCAGCTCCATTCTGCCCAATGACCCCAACACTTTCTCCAGCTCCCACCTCAAACGAAATATCTTCAAGCGCGACGCGTTTCGAGTGGTATTGTTTCTTGTTGAGCAGCAGCATTTCCTTGATCAGATCGGTCCGCCTGGCATACCACCGATAAACCTTGCACAGATGTTTGGCTTGAATGGCAACCATTAGATGAAATCCGCGATGTGAGCGCGCATTCGGCACAACACCCAAAATCCGGTCAAAAAGATCGTGACCGCCATGGCAGTGACGACCCCCCAGATCAGAAAATTCGGGGGCTGATTGTTCAACAGAATCATGCGATAACCATCAAGAAAATACGCCATCGGGTTGCATGAAAAGACAAAGGCGAGACCTTTGGGGACCATCTCAGTCGTGTAGACGACCGGGCTCAGAAACATCCACACCATGAGCACGAGCGGAAGGACCTGGCTCGTATCGCGAACCGCGACGTTCATTGCAGACAGGAACCAAGCCAGGCCGATCGTAAACACCAGTTGGGCCACGATCAGCAGAGGAAGCAGCACCATCGCCCAACCAACCTGATTCAGATAGACCAGGAATACGACGAGAAGGACCAGACTCACCAGTCCAGAGAGCATTGTGCTCAATACCTTGCTCACCGGAAGAATTTCGATCGGGAACACGATCTTCGTAACGAGAGAGGTGTTGGCCGTGATCGATCCCGCTGCGGTTGAGACCGCCTCGGAGAAACTCAGCCAAGGAAGTAACCCTGCCAGGAGCACGAGCAAGTATTCCGTTGCCGTCTGTCTTGGCCCACCTCTGGCTTGGAACACAATCCCAAAGAGGACACCGTAAAGGCCGACGATCAAGACAGGCTTGACCAGGATCCAGGAGAGTCCCATCAGCGATCCAGTATACGCGCGCCTCAGATCGTCTACGGTCAGGATCCGGATGAGTTCAAAATTTCCCAGGAGCCCGCGCAAGCTTTCCGGGAATGATTTATTCATTGTGCTGCCTGTGGCAATCATAAAGTCCCTTACTTAGGTTCCGGAATCATCGTCGAGAGACGCCCGCGTATTGGTTCAACCCGTCCCCATCCATGAAGAGGCGACTCCAAAATTCAAAGCTTAAGAGACTCCAGATCAGCAACCGGTGGTTCACCTGGCCGGTCAAGTGCTCATCCAGAACCCGCCGGATCGCCGCCTCCTGAAAGAAGCCTCTGGACAAGGTTCGTCGATCGAGCAACAAGGCCTTCACGTAGCTCATCAGGGGCCCTTGGTACCAAGACTGCTCCGGCGCGCTGAACCCTTGCTTCCGCTTCAAGAGGATGTGATCGGGAAGGACCCCGTCCATCGCTCGCCGGAACAGGTACTTGCCGGCGAGGTTTTCGTCTCCCATGGGGTTCTTTTCCCATCGGGTATTGATGAGGTAGCGAGTCGGAAGTCCGGTGACAAAATCGACCAGCTCATGGTCGAGCAACGGAACCCGCGACTCCAGGGAATGGGCCATGCTGAGCTTGTCCTCGACGACCAGTAGGCCGTGCAGGAAGGTCTTTGCCTCGAAATAGAGCGCTTGCCTGATCGGCTCTCCGAGCCCGTTCGCTCCCTGCGCGACCGCACGGAACGTGTCATAGGGGTGATGCCCCGAGGCTTGCCGCAGCAGGTCCGGCGTGAAGAAGCGGGCCTGCTGGGCAACCGGCACAAGCCGATTCCAATAACTGAAGTAGCCCGACAGAAAAGCCTCGAAGGAACTGGCAGCCGCCACGGCCTTGTACCGCCAGGGATACCCGGCGAAGATTTCGTCGCCTCCCGTGCCTGCCAGCACCACCTTGACAAACTGGCTGGCCAGCCTGGCCGTGTAGTAATAGGGATAGCACATGCCCACCCGCAGATCCTCGATGGCCCAGATCACCCGCGGGAGCGCCCACTCGAGATCCCCTGCGTGAAAGACCATCTGGTAATGTTCAGTCTTGAGCAGGGCCGACAGCACCTCGGCGTCCTTCCGCTCGTCGAATCCTGCCTCGAACCCGGACACATTGGTCAGGTCGAAGCCTCCCGTGAAGGTCATGAGCCGGGGAATGCTATTGGCCGCCAGAGCCGTGATCGAACCCGAATCCATGCCCCCGCTCAGGTAGGCGCCGACCGGCACATCGCTGACCAGTTGCCGCTTGATCGTATCCTCGAGAAGGAACCGAAGGCGCTCCCGGCATCGCTCCTCGGTCAGATCCTCCTGAGGGCCAAAATTAAAGTCCCAATATCGCCGGCGCTCGATCCGTCCATCCTGGATCGTGACCGTATGCCCGGGCTCGAGCAGGTGGACGCCTTGAAAAAGTGTCTGTTCACCGAAGGTGTTCTGGAACGTGAAATAGTCCACGAGGGCGGGCACATTGACTTGGCGAGAGGCGCCCTGCATCGACAGGATCGCCTTCACCTCCGAGGCGAACACCAGGTACCCGGCGAATTCGCCGTAGTACAACGGCTTGATCCCATAGCGGTCCCTGGCCAACAGCAGGGTCTCGCGGGGGTCGTCCCAGAGCGCAAACGCGAACATCCCGTTCAAGCGCTCCACGCATGCGGCGCCGAACTCCTCATACAGATGCAGAATGACTTCGGTGTCCGTCGTGGAGAAGAATTCATACCCCTTCTCCATCAATTCTTTCTTGAGTTCAAGGTGGTTGTAGATTTCACCGTTGTAGGTGAGCCACACCGTCCGGGACCGGTTCGTCATCGGTTGGTGGCCGGCCAGCGACAGATCGAGGACGGCCAGCCTGCGGTGGCCCAGCGCGAGACGATACTCCCGTTTGCCGCCGGGAGACCCGGCTTGACCGAGACCTCGGGTTTCCAGGTCCGGCATGGCGCGTGAGAGATCGTGCGCGGTCGGCTCCCACCATCGCGGTCCCGACTGCCCTCTGACCGGGAGCAGGAGCACGGAGCCCGCATCATCCGGACCGCGGTGAGCTTGCGCCTCGCACAGCCGGCCGATGGCAAACGGATCGACCGCGCGGTCGGACAAACTATAGATACCCGCAATCCCGCACATGGCTGTCAGGCCCCTCTCACCAACTCCGCCAACCCATCGCGCAGCGACACCGCCGCTTGAAACCCGAGCAGCCGTTTGGCCTTCTCGCTGCTTCCCACCCGCCGCATCATCGGCACCCGAGCATCGAGCTGATACCGTGGCGTCACGGACGACCCGGACAGCTCCAGCAGGCAGGTCACAATCTCTTTGACAGTCGCTTCTGTCCCGCTGCCCACATTGAAGGCCTCTCCGGTGACCTCGGATTCCATGGCCATGATGTTGCACCGGGCCACGTCCCGCACATGGACAAAATCAAAGGAGGCCGAGCCATCTCCGTTAATCACGGGAGGCTCGCCGGCCCTGATCTTCGAGAGGACCGCCGGGATCAGACCAGCCCCTTGTCTCGGGCCATAGACGTTCATATACCGCAAGACCACGTATTGCATCGCGGTGTGGAACGGCCTCAGCACATACTCCCCGCAGAGCTTGCTCACCCCGTACATCGTCCAGGGGTTGAGGGGGTGCTGTTCATCCATCAGTTCCAGCGTGTCGCCATAGACCGACGAGGCCGATGAGTAGATGAGCTTGCCTGCTCCGGCCTTCACCGCTGCCTGGGCCACTTGGAAGGTCCCTCGGATATTGACCTCCACGGCCAGCGCGGGATCTTTTTCGCAGGCGCCGAGTGGCAAGACCGCGAGGTGAAAGACCCCATTGGCGCCAGTGAGCGCTCGAGCGAGTCCGTCTGTATCCAGCACATCCCCCTCGACGATCTTGATCCGCCGGTCCTTGAGCAGGGTGCCCAGATGCTCCGCCCGGACCGCCTTGTCATAGATCACCACGCGATCCGCCCCTCGGCCGAGCAACCCCTCCACCAGGTGGGACCCGACGAATCCGCCTCCACCCGTGATGACGAATCGGTTTCCTGGGATTTTCATGCTCTGTCCTATGCACCCCTGCTCTTCAACACCTTCAGAGCAGGACGACATTCTCCTTGCGATGCACCACGTGACGCGTGCCGTTGCGGGTATCGAAGACCAGTGGGGCGTGGCGGACGATCAATTCGTAATCGAACGCCGAATGCGCCGTCAGAATCAGCGCGCAGTCGCTCTGCGCCACACGCTGGGCCGTGAGCGGGACCGCTGCGTATGACCTTCCTGCCACCTCCACCGCCGGAGTGTACGGATCGACATAGGCCAACGTGGTCCCTTCCTGCTGCAGCAGTTCCATGACCTTGAGGGCGGGAGTCTCACGGGGATCGGCCACTTCTGCCTTATAGGTCACCCCCAGCACCAGGATCGAGGCGCCGTTCAGACAACGGCCCCGCCGGTTGAGCAGCCGTTGCAGCTTCGCCACCACGTAATACGGCATCCCCTCGTTGATCTCGCCCGCCAGTTCGATAAACCTGGTGTGCAGGTCATACTCCTTGGCCTTCCAGGCCAGGTAGTACGGGTCCAGGGGGATGCAGTGCCCACCCACCCCTGGCCCCGGATAGAACGGCATGAACCCGAAATTCTTGGTGGCTGCCGCGTCGATCACCTCGTACACATTCAACCCCATCCGGTCGCACAGCACCGCCAGCTCATTGACCAGGGCAATGTTGACCGACCGGAAGACGTTTTCGAACACCTTCGTCATCTCGGCCACTCGCGGGGAGGAGACCGGAAAGATTTTCACGACCGACTGCTCGTAAAAGGTCCGGGCGATCTCCAGGCAGGCCGGCGTCACACCGCCCACCAGCTTGAACGTATTGTGGGTCTTGAAGGAGCGATTCCCCGGGTCCACACGTTCGGGGGAAAAGGCCAGGTAAAGCTCTTGTCCGATCTTCAGACCGCTCTGGGCCAACATCGGCAGCAGGACCCCCTCGGTCGTCCCCGGGTACGTGGTGCTTTCCAGCACTACCAGCAGATCCGGATGCAAATGCTTCGTGAGCTCACGGGTGACCTTGACGATCGCGCTGATGTCCGGTTCCTTGTTGCGGGTCAACGGGGTCGGCACGCAAATCAGGACCACGTCGCACTCCCGCAGCGCGCCGAACTCCTGGGTCGCCGAAAGCCGGCCCGCGCGAACGACTTGTTGGAGCTCGGTGGCATCCACGTCCGAGATGTAATTGTCCCCTCGATTCACCCGCTCAACCTTTTCCGCCGCTTCATCGATCCCGACCACGCGGTACCCGGTCCTGGCCTGTAGCACAGCCAAGGGAAGGCCGACATATCCCAGGCCCACGATGCCGACTGTCGCGGTCCGTTTCGTGATCTTTTCCAGCAAACTCACCCGCACACCTCCTCAGCTAACAGCCAGCAGCGAATAGCTAACAGCTCTGAGCTATCCGCTACCGGCTATTCGCTATTTGCTCCTGGCCCTTCACGTTGAGCGCTTCAAGGTTGGGGCAGAGATAATAGAGCCCGGTCATGACTACTTGCACCGTCTCGCTCTTGCTCTGCTCCGCCACGCCTTTGAGGTCGTTGGTCAGATGACCGATGACGTAGAGCCCAAACGTCAAGATCGCGCTGAGAGTCGATGTGCTGAACGTGGAGAAGAACAAGGCCAGCGCGGTCACAAGCAACAGCTCGACGAAGATCAGCGAGACCGCCTGCAGCAGCGCCCCGTGAACCGGCGCCCGATAGAGCCAGAGCGTCGTGAGGTAGACGACCAGCATGGTCACGACATTGACCAGGAGGGTCAACGCGAGTCCCAGGTATTTGCCCCAGATAAACTGCGTGCGGCTGATCGGCCTGGCCATGATCGTGTAGACGGTCCGTCGCTCAATCTCCTTACTCACCAGCCCGATCCCGACAAAGATTGCGATGATCACCCCGATCAGGTTGATCGCAGCCAGGCCCATATCCGTGACCATTTTGTGATGCTCCATGACCGTGAGATCGGCCAGCAACACGGAGGTCCCGATCAGCAGGAGGGCGAAGAATAAGAGGTTATAGAGAATTTTGTCCCGGAGATTTTCTCTGAACGTGTTCAAGGCGATCACCACGACCTGTCGCATGGTCATGCCCCATGATCGGCTTGCGAGCCAGCCCGCGGGCTCTCTTGTTTGAAAAACAGTTCCTCCAGTGAGCCTTTTTGCGGCGTGACCGAGACCAGGGTGCCGCCGCGCGCCCGGATCGACGCAAGGACCTCCTCAAGCCGGTCAGGCCCGGGAAGCACCAGCAAACTGCGCCGCCCCTGTTGCAGCACGCGACTGGCGGCCCCGGTGATATCCGGGGCTGCACCGGCATTGAGGCCCTCGCAGACGATCTCCACGGACTGCGTGTGCCCGTGGCTGACCAGCTCATCCACGCGGCCAGCGGCCATCAGTCTCCCCTTCATGACGACCCCCACGCGGTCGCAAATCATCTCCACGTCAGGGATGATATGGGTACTGAAGAACACCGTCTTGCCCTGCTCGCGCAGGGCCAGGATTAGGTCCCGGACCTGCTTGCGCCCGATCGGGTCCAGCCCCGACATCGGTTCATCCAGGATCACCAGCTCGGGATCGTGAATGAGCGCCTGCGCCAGCCCTATCCGCTGGAGCATGCCTTTCGAGAACTTTCTGAGCTGGCGTGTCCGCGCCTCGTTCAGGCCCACTAACTCGAGCAGGTGATCTATTCTCCGGTTGAGTCCGGCCGACTCCAGCTCAGCCAAACGCCCGTAGAAGGCCAGAAACTCTTCCGCCGTGAGGTAATCGTAAAAATACGGGGCCTCGGGGAGAAACCCGATCTGCCGTCTGGCTCGCACATCGCCCGCCGGCTTGCCCAGCACTTCCGCCTTTCCGCTGGTGCTCCGCATCAGGCCCATCAAAATCTTCAACGTCGTGGTCTTCCCGGAGCCGTTCGGCCCAAGAAAACCGTAGATCTCCCCACGGTGCACGGACAGCGACAGGCCATCGAGTGCGGTGACCGGGGGCAGACCAGGCCAGCCGGATCGGAAGCTTTTGGTCAGAC
>MNDM01000033.1 GCA_001914955.1 Nitrospirae bacterium 13_2_20CM_2_62_8
GAGACCATCATGGTCGAGCGAAGCCTGCATGAGAGCCACGGAAAGAGATGGAAGATGAGCCCGGAGCAGATGACCTCCGTGCCGATGGCGCCGACGAACTTCGCCTACACGCGGCACATGCTGGCCGTGGCCGCGACTGGCTCGGCCTGCGAGATCACGGTCGTGGCCCTCCCCTGCGCCTGGATCTACTGCCTGGTCGGGCAGCACCTCTTGAAGAAGGGCCCGCCGCGTGCCGACCACCCCTACCGCGACTGGCTCCTGCTCTACGCATCCCCCGAATTCGCGGAAGTCCAGCGCTGGATGCGGGCGAAGGTGGACCAGTGGGCCAAGGACGCCGGCCAGGCCGAGAAACGGCGGATGGAGGAGGCGTTCGTGATCAGCTCAAGGTATGAGTGGATGTTTTGGGAGATGGCGTGGAAGGAGGAACAGTGGCCGGTGTGAGGAGCGGGCTTTGGCAGCGGGGCTGTCCCAGTGCTCGCGCACCGCGCACACAAGATTGATCGAATTATATGAAAGTGGGCGGTGCTCGTTGGACGCGCCCACTTCGGGACAGACCCCGCCGCCTGCCCGCGAGAGACACCGGCCACTGTGGGAGAGACGGGTGGGCGCTTCGCTCACCTACACGCCGTCTTCTCATCCTTCCGCGAGCACCCGCACTAGCCAGTCTATACTCCCCGCCATTGACACAACTATTCCGACAAAGTAGCCTGTCCCCAATTGCAGCAACTTTGTTCCCCAGCGACGCTCCGCAAGCCAGGACGGCCACGGAAGGTCACGGTAACGGAGAATGTCCCCGTTTTGTGGCTCTGTTCAGGTATCACTCGAAGATATTTATCGAAGCAAGTAGGCCAGAAAACATAGAAGAGGCAAATATTTATCGGGTGAATCCAAACGGTATTGAACTCATGTGCGAGAAGCTCTAGGAGGCTGCGATGCTGACGGACCGGAATCGGGACCATCTCAGACACCATATTACAGTTGAGCGAGGAATTAGTTGATAGATGGGGCCATGATGCTCGGATTAGCGGCTGGGACGTTGACGACGACGGCGTTTGCGCCGCAGCTCGTCAAAGCGTGGCGGTCGAAATCCACTGGAGACTTGTCCTGGGGCATGCTGGTCACATTCAGCACGGGTATCCTGCTCTGGCTGATTTACGGCGTATGGATTGACTCTGTGCCGGTGATCCTGGCTAACGCGGTCACCCTTCTCCTTCAAGCCGGTATCGTATCTCTGAAAATCAAGCACGGTTAAATAAACTCGCCTACTGCTTCTAGCGGGATTCGCGCCAGAGCAGGAATGCCAGACCGCCGGCAATGATTAGCCCCAAGTAGCTGACCCACATCGGGACTACCGCCCCCTGGATCGTGACCTCCCATCCCAGCAGGATGCGAAGGAGGTGCACCACGGCGACGAGCGTGAAGACAACCACCGCAACGGTGGTGAATGGTTTCATGGCGGTGTCTTTGTAAGCCTCCTCGTGAGAAAAATCAACGGTGCTCCGTGCGGACGTTTCTGGTAAAGTGGCCGCGTGACCGAGCGAAAAATGAATCGAGCCGGCCAGACGAAGACGCGGTGCTGGTGGTGTGGGGAGGATCCGCTGTACTGCGAGTATCATGACAAGGAATGGGGCGTGCCGGTCCATGAGGATCGGAAGATCTTCGAGATGTTGATCCTGGAGGGCTTTCAGGCGGGGCTGAGCTGGATTACGATCCTGCGCAAGCGAGACAACTTCCGGAAGGCATTCAAGAACTTTGATGCGCGCAAGGTGGCGCGGTTCAGCAGGGCCGACGTTTCACGCTTGCTGAGAGATGCGGGCATCATCCGCAACCGCCTGAAGATCGCAGGCGCGATTACCAATGCGAGGCGTTTTCTGGAGGTGCAGAAGGAGTTCGGCAGTTTCGATCGGTACATCTGGCACTTCACGGGCCACCGGACGTTGCGCGACCCCAATGGGGTGACTCGAAAGACCATCAGGGCGACCTCGCCGGAGTCCGACGCCCTGTCCAAGGATTTGAAGCAGCGCGGCTTCACGTTCGTCGGCTCGACGGTCTGTTACGCCCACATGCAGGCGACCGGCATGGTGGACGATCACGTGAAGGGCTGTTTTAAGTGCCGGAAGCGATGAAGCAAGTCCTTCCCATCGCGGGCTCGGACTCGGGTTCACCTAGGTCTGGGTCAGACATGCCTATTGACTTACGAGGAGAAGTATCAACAGCCGGGGTGCTGGGGAAGGCTATTCGTTGAGGAGGGTGCCGAAGGCGGCGAAGAGCTGGCCGGTGAGGTACTTTGTCGCTTTGGGATCACGCGATCCTTTCTTGCGCATGAAGTCGTTGAGCACGCGCCCGTCGCCGGTCCGGTGAGTATCGGGCGCCCGCACATTCATTCGAAACCGTTGAATCCCTCGCGACACCCGGCTCACGAACACGACGGTACCATTGCTCTCGACCTGCTCTACGACGCCCACATGCGTCAGCGGGTCGTTGACGAGGCCATCTCCGTTGAAGTCCCAGGTATTGTGGAAGAACACCAGGTCGCCGGGATGGACCGTTGGGCCATAATGAACCCGCCCGTGCTGCATGACATGCCCGTAGATGCGCCCGACGCCGTTGCCACCCTTCAACTCCCTCAGACCATCGTATAAATCGACGCCTTGCGAGAAATACACTCCCCGGGCAAGACCCGAGCAATCGAACGTGAACCGTCGGCCACCCACTTCGATCCGTGATCTGCCGAGGAATCGGATGGCCGCCCGAGCCAGCGCCTCCTGTCGCTGGGTCCCCACGGCCATGGTGCAGCAAGCTCGTCCGCGCGTCTCCCTGACGGGGACAATCCCTTCATTCCGTTCATACACTCCCATGTCGCCCTCCAGCATGTCCGGCCACAGTCTGCTCGAGGAGGCAGCCGTGGCGCATGCCTGGAGCGTGGCCGCGAGCAGGACGGCCAGGAGACAGAGAGTCATCGAGGGATCAGCGCCGCGAGAAGTCACCACGGCAGCAACGTATACCGATCGACGTCCATTTGGCAAGGTGAACGCGATTCGCGCCAGGGCAGGACCACACAGGAGTACGCCGAACGAGACAAAAAATCAGCGGGCGATTGCTCAGCCGGCGTTGGGTACACTGAGCAGAGCTTCACGCTAGACTGTCTGCGGCATCCGAGTATAATGTCCGCCACCACTGCAGCGTGATGATACAGAGGCAGGCGACTGTGTCGGATTCGGTCATACACCCATGAAACAGGTACTGACAATCGCGGGGTCGGATTCGGGTGGAGGGGCCGGCATCCAGGCGGATCTGAAGGCCATGGCGGCCAACGGAGTCTTCGGGATGTCGGTGATCACCTCGATCACGGCTCAGAATACGAAGGGGGTGACGGCGGTCCATGACCTGCCCGTCTCGGTCATAGAAGCGCAACTGGACGCGATCTTCGACGATTTCGACGTCGCCGCGGTCAAAACCGGGATGCTGTCTTCTGCCGAAATCGTGGACGCTGTGAGTAGGAAGTTGCTAGAGTATAAAGTGTCATCCCTAGTGGTGGATCCGGTGATGGTTGCCAAGAGCGGCCATCCTCTGCTGAGGCCCGAGGCGGTGGAACAGGTCAAGCGCTCGCTCATTCCTCTGGCACTGGTCGTGACGCCAAACGTGTACGAGGCCGAACGACTCTCCGGGCTCACGATCAAGTCACTCGCCGACGCGCGCCTGGCGGCCAAGGCGATCCACAAGCTCGGCTGCCAGCACGTCCTGATCAAGGGCGGACATCTGCTTTCGGAGAAAGCGACCGACCTGCTCTACGACGGCCGGTTCTTCACTCTGTACAAGGGCGAGTTCATCGAGACCCCCCATACCCACGGCACAGGCTGCACCTATGCTTCCGCGATCGCCGCGCAACTGGCGAAAGGTAAGCCGCTGGCCGACGCCGTCCGAACCGCGAAGACCTACGTCACCGAGGCGATCCGGCACGGCCTCGCCATCGGCCACGGCAAGGGGCCGATGAACCACTTCTTTTTCCTGAAAGATTGAACGAGGGACCATGAAACTTGCGCCGTGCCATCCCCTGCTGTTCTTGGTTACCGGGCTGGTCTGGTTGATGCTGGCCTCGGTGATCGGCGTGGCACTCTTTCTGGCCATGATGCTGGGACATCCTCTGCCGGCTGTTCTGCGCCACTTCCACGTGCACGGGGCTCTCGTCGGAGGGGTCGTTCAAGTCATCGTGGGGATGATGCTAGCCAGCGGAGAACGCTCGAAGTCGCATCCTGTGCTGTTTGCCGCGATCAATGTGGGCACGATCGGCATGCTGGCCGGGTTTTGGTGGGGATACACCCTGGCGGTCGCGGTGGCAGGCCTGCTGGTCCTGCTGGCGTTGCTGTCTCTGCTGGGCGAGGCTCTCCGCCTTGCGCGCGCAAGCGTCCTGTCCCCGCCGTTCCATCTCGGATTTTTCGGCCTGGCCTGCCTGGCGCTCTTTGTGGGACTGGGAGTGGGAGAGGCCATGGCCTTGCGGCTCATTCCCTATGAAGATATCGGACAAGCCCGACTGGCTCACCTTCACCCGACGGTGTTGGGATTCGTGACGTTGACGATCATGGGTGCCATGCACAATCTGTTTCCGACGATCGTGAACGCGCGTCTCAATAACCTCCTCGTTGCCAAGCTGACGTTTGCCTGCTTCCCCGTGGGGATCGTCCTCCTGATAACCGGCTTTCTGCTCACCCAGCCTGCGGTCCAAATCGTCGCGGGGCTGATCATCCTGGCCGGAACCCTGCTGTACGCGTACAACATCGGGCGCACATGGGTCAAGGCGGGACGACCCAGAACCACCGTGTCAGACCATTTGACGCAAGGGACCGTCTTTCTGGTGATCTGCGTCGTCACCGGTCTTCTGGTGGAGCTCAACTACCTGTGGCCGACTCCGAACATGCAGTCCTACGTGCCGTTCGGGAAGCTACATCTTGTCGCCTACACACATCTGGCGATGGTCGGGTTCATCCTGCATACCGTTTTTGGCGTGCTGTCGCATCTGTTGCCGACTACCCTCGCCGTCGAACGGGCCCGGAGCAACAAGAGCCGCGGGCCATACCTGGAGGAACTCACCGGGATTGTCGAGCAATGGCGTCCGGTCCAGGTGGGCGCCCTGAGCCTCGGCACGGTGGGGTTGGTCCTCGTCGCGACGCTGGTCTGGCAGTTCAATCTGACTTCGCTCCCCGTCCACGTTGCGACCTGGGCCAGCATCGGGCTGCTCGTGCTCAGCCTGACCCTGTTCGCCGGGAAGGTCGGCCTGCTCCTCACCAGTCGCCCAACTTAGTGCTTAGTGACAAGCGGGCTCTGGTCCGTGCTGTCACAGGACCGATCATCAGACTGCTCCAGTTCCACCATTGGGACCAGGCTGTCGGTCAATCCCCCAAGAAATTGACTAGTTAGCACCAGTTCGCGACGAGACAGGCTAACCATCGAATATTCCTCAGGGCTGGAGTTGTACAAATATCGTCACTGCCACGCTCCGGTCGGTCAATCCCGGTCCCACTCCACCATTGCCCCCAGGTGGGAAACTCGCGCACAACCACTCAATATATTTCGATAATATTAGAAGGTGAGCCAGTACCTGTAACTGGGGAGGCTCAGGCACCGCCTTTGCTTTACCTGAGCTACTTGGGACAAAACAGCCGGGCAGCCACCTGCTCGTCGCATTTCGGTCGCCCAACAGAACGGAGAAAGGGACGTCGATGGCGAACCCCATTGCCACCATGGTACCAGCGCAAACGCAAGATCTCCTCGACCTTCTGGCCGCACCCGTCTCCTGGATTCCCGGGGTGCAGAAGATGCTCGTTGGAATGGTCCTGCATCACTCCTCGGTCGAGGTGACTGTCGCCAGTTACCTTCTGCTTCTCTTCCCGACCCTGCTGGCGATCAGCGGGATCTGGTGCACCATGCTGTCGGTCTATACAGTGCCCTTCCGCTCAGGCCGGGTGGACTTGCTGAAGATGTTGCTGCTCGCATGGTGGGATTCCGCACTGGCCTCGTGGACGTACTGGGTGGGGCTGGGCAGGTTTGTCATCGTCGTCATGGGCTGGCTCATTACGTTGGCCCAGCTCGCGTTGAGATTGGTCGTGGACACTATCCGCCAGGTCATCATGTTTCCCTTCACGATGACCGGGATGATGACCCAGAGCTACTTCCAGCCCGGCGTGCCGTGGGTGGCGTTTTTCTTACTGGTGTTCTGGTGCCTCCTCGAATCGACGGTCTTCACTTACACCCTGATGCCGACCATTACGGAGGTCCTGGGCGGAATTACGGGGACAGACGTTTCGCCATACGCCCTGCCGGGTCTTTTCATCTTCCTCTTTTTTCTGATTACAGGAAGCTTTGCTTGCATCCAGGCCCTGGCGGACGCCGTCAAGAACCGAGAGTTCAAGTTCATGGTGCAAATGGTTCTGATCGAGCTGTTCGTGATGGTCTTTGAGGTGATGTTCCTGTATCGAGAGCTAGTGGATGCGATCACGCCCTGGATCGCTCAGCAGACGTCTGAACAGTTCCGGCCGGGGATCTTTTTCACTTTGTCGTTGGCGACGTTTGGATGGGTCGGCATCCGCGGCATGACCTGGTTTCTGTTCGGCCAGTACGGCACTCCCATCGTGCTCGCCTTCATCTCCCGTCAGCCGATGGAGACCGGGGGAAGGGGTTTGTCTGAGGTTCCAAGCGTCGTGGTGCGCTGGTGGCGGGCCCCCCTCGATGACTTTAAGACCGAGATCGAGTGGTTGCATGAAAAGGCGACCGAGCTGGTCGAGTATCTGACGCTGCCTGTCCTGCACGTGGTCGGCGCGGCACTCAACTTCGCGATGATCCTGCTCATGTCGAAACCGGTTTTCAACCTCCCCTTCAAGAGCCTGAAAGAGGCCTTGGAGCTCAGGGCACTCCTGTCCTCACGGCGCCTGGAAGTGAAGAAAGTCGCATGAAGGGCCTCCGTTCCACCGCCACGGCCTCGATCGTCGTGGCCGCGATCCTGCTGCTGGCGCCCGCCGGGTGTATGTTACAAGGCGGCGAGAAGATCAAGCCGCACACCACTCTCTTCATCGGGGTCGATGCCAGCCAGTCATTCAAGAACTCCGGGTACTACGACAACGCCGTCACATTTCTGGCCCACTACATCTACGGCCACTTGAACGGGCTCGGCGGACTGGACAAACCGACATCGATGTTCATCGGTAGCGTCGGGGGCAGGAGCCTGAATGAGCCGAAGAGCTTTCAGCCGATCCACAACTTCCAGGGTAAGAGCATCGCACAGATCGAGGCGGATCTTCGGAAGCTGTTTACTCCCAACGACACCTACACGGAATTCAACCCCTTCTTCCAGGAAGTCGCGCGGATCACCAAGGAGAGAAATCTGGTTCTGGCCCCGATCACCTTGATGCTGGTGACCGACGGCGTCCCCGATTCGAACATGCCCGGCGTCAAGGGCGGGGCGCAGGTCCTGTACGAGAAGATCAACCTCGATCCGCTCGAGTATCTCTCCCGGAACATCACTCTCAGAATCATCTACCTCAGCCCCAAGGTCGCCCAAAATTGGCGGAGCTACATTCCCCGGAAACGGATCCGCATGTTGGCGGTGGATGGAGAGGTGATGAGGGGATGGAAAGCGCAGATGAGACCCGGCGCCTCAATCGAGGAACAGGAACGGTTCTGGAGATGGGTGCGGGATATCGTCGACTTCCGCGTACGCTCCATCAGGCTCTAACTTCACCTCCGGCCTTCCGGTCAGCTCATTCACCATCCTTGACCCGTCTCGCCGCCATCCCGGCTGAATTTCTCCCTCCATCACCTTCCCAAGTCTGCTAAAATTCCCGGAATGGAGCAAGCGCTCACGTTTGCGGATCCTGCGGGCCGTGCAGTCTCGGGAATCCTGGCCTCACCCCAGGATGGCTCGGACCGACTGGTGGTCCTGTGCCACGGTTTCCTGTCCAACAAGAACAGCTCGACCAACAAAGCCCTCACGGCCCTGTTACTCGAACGGGGGATCGCCACCTTCCGGTTCGATTTTTTCGGCCAGGGGGACAGCGAGGGTCCCTTTGAGCGCATCACGGCGACCGCAGCCGCCACCCAGGTCCGCGCCGCCCTGGATCTGGTGGCGTCACGCGGCTACTGCCGGCTCGGACTGATGGGCTCCAGCTTTGGCGGCCTGATCGCCACCTTGGTGGCCGCCAGCCAACCGGCCCCTCAGGGGATTCCCCTCTCGGCGCTCGCGCTCAAATGTCCGGCGCTGGACTTTGCCGAAATCTTGCGTCTGGAGTTCGGGGAAGCTGGGATGGACCGGTGGAAGCGGATCAACGTGATCCCGAACCTGACCGGCGGAACTGAACCTGTTTCCCTTCGCTTCGCGTTCTATGAAGACTGCCTGAGGTACGACGCGTACAAGGCGGCGGAGTCGATCATGGCGCCGGTCCTGATCGTCCAGGGCGATCGAGACGAATCGGTCCCGCTTCACCAAAGCCGTCGGCTCTTCGACGCAATACGCACGGAGAAGCACCTGGAACTCGTGAGCGGCGCGGACCATAGGTTCTCCAGACCTGCGGACTTTCAAACGATGACAGGGCTGCTGGCCGACTGGTTGACCACGCACCTGTAACTCAAGGACGAGGACCAGACGATGCCCGAGGTTCACGGTCTGCGCGAGGAACAACTGGAGGTGCTGAAAATCCTCTACCCCTGGTACAAGGAGGAGGTCTTCCGGCGCCGCGAGCAAATGATGCGGCTGACCGCCTTCGCGAGCGCGTTCCTGGTGTTGCTGTTGATCACGATGCTGGCAGTCCCGTCCAATCCCCGCCCTCACTTCACCGTGGCGCTCTTTGCCATCAGCGGCGTGGCGCTGTTTTCTGCGATCTTCACCTACCTGATTCTCCAGCAGCGCAATCGCCACCGGTTGGCCAAGCAAGCGCTGATCGAGATCGAACGGGTCCTCGGGCTCTACGAGGAAGGGCTGTACTCGGTGGGGAAGGCGTTGTACCCGGAGGACTGGCAGACGGCCTGGCTCGGAGACCGCAGCGTGACGGTGTATTTGACGGTGCTGGCCACGCTGACGGTGCTGGTGATCGCGGCAGTCCTGGCCCGTCCTTAACGGCTGCTGAAAATGGCCTCTAACTTCGTTCTCAGTCGCGTGGACTCCTCACGTACCTAACTCGCGTACGCTCCGGGGTCCCCGCTCCCTGCGGCCTTGTTAGAAGCCATTTTGAGCAGCCTACTTTTCTCTGGCCTCTTACTTCTCTACATTGCCGACTTCGCGCAGCGGAAGCCGGTATAACTGTTCTGCGTGGTCGGAGGCAGCTTGAAACGCCCGTACGTGAGCAGGTATTGGGGTAGCTCGGACCAGGACCCTCCGCGCAGCACCTTGAACTGCCCCTCCTCCGGCCCGGTCGGATTGCGCGCTGGACTGTCCACGTAATAATCCGCCTTATACCAGTCCTGAACCCATTCCCAGGCATTCCCGGCCATGTCAAAGAGACCGAATGGACTCTTGCCCTTCTCGTACCGACCCACCGGCATCAAGGTCTGGCTGTAACTGAACCGCGCTCCGACGGCGAAGTTCGCCAATTCGGCGGTCGGCGCCTGATTGCCCCACGGAAACTGCCGTTCGTCGGTGCCTCGTGCCGCTTTCTCCCACTCGGCCTCGGTCGGCAGACGCTTCGCGGCCCAGCGGCAGTACGCATCGGCGTCATGCCAGTCCACGCCGATCACCGGCCGATCGCCGTGAATGGCAGGGTTGACCATGTCCCAGAGCCAGGGCGGCGTGCGGCCGGTCGCCGCCAGAAACCTCGCGTAGCGGCTGGTGGTCACCTCGTAGAGATCCATGCGGTACGCATCCAGCCAGACCGTGTGACGGGGGCGCTCGTCATCGAGCCCGATCGTGCCGTCCACGCCCATTGCGAACTCCCCCGCTGCAATCATCACCATGGGCGCATCGTCGCCCTTGATGGCCTCGGGTTCCTTCTGCAGCTTCCGCAACCGCTCGAGCTGCGCCTCAGCGGGGATCACCCAGAGCATGAACTCCAAAACGGCTAGCATGATCAAACAGGCCGACCAACGTTGCGACATCTTACCTCTCACCAAGGGGTGGCCTGGGTGATCCGAACTGCGCGCGTCGTTTTTCCTTCTTGTCCCAATATCTCTGGAAGGGTGCCCGTGTTGGTCCAACTGCGCCCTTCGAGCGAGGGCCTTCTGAGGCCGCGCGCTCCGGGAGCACAGGACCGACACGGGCGACCTTCCAACTCTTGACGTTCTGCGAGCAAAAGGATCGCCCAGGCCACCCCTAATACAACCGTCCGCCGACAACCCAGTGGCGGTCGTCCGGGACGTCGATCAGGAGACGGCTCAGGTTCAGCTCGGCCAACTGCGCCGCGACTTCGTCCTCCGTAAAGGCTGCCAGCAGCGAATGATAGAAGTCACGCCGGAGAATCGCCGGCGCGCCGGCCGCATACTGATCCACGATGGCCTGCGCCGCCTCCGGTGACTCGGGACGCAGAAGGTCCATCACCAGGACAAACGAGCCGGGCTTGACCAGCTTCTTGAGCGTGAACCAGAAGTGCAGGGGGTTCACGAGATGGTGCACGAGGCTATTGGATATGGCGCCGTCAGCCGGCTCCGGGAGGGTGAATGTCTGGACGCGCTCGCAGCGCAGCGCGATCCGGTCGGCGAGCCCGGCCGCCCGCACCGCCTCCTCGGCGAGCCGGATCATGGCCGGCGAGCCGTCCACGCCGGTCACCCGGCATCCGGGCAGTGCGCGGACAAACCGGATGGGGATATCGGCCGGACCGCAGCCGAGGTCCAGCACGTGGCCCTCCGTCAAGTCCGGATAGTAGGTACGAAACCGGTTGACGAAGCCCTGGTTCTCCTCCTCGAAGTCGGCCTTGGCGTAGGCCAGGGCCTGCTCGGGGTCATTCATCAACTCAGGTTCAAGCACGCGCGGCATCATAGAATTCGCTCGAAAGGTTAAGGCTGAGGTTGAGGCTGAGATTGCACAGGTGGATCATTTCCCTTCCCCTTCGGTCTTAACCTTAACCTCAACCTGAACCTCATCGCCTTGTTTCACGATGCCCTCGGTGAGCACGCGTGCGTAGAGCCGGCTCCAACCGGGGTACCGTTTGTGGGAAATGCGCGTGAAATTCCCATCTTTGAACCAGGCGGCGTTGTTTTGGCACGGCGCGGTGTAGCTGACCATTTCCAGCCGGACAGTCTCCCCGATGCCCAACCGGTCGCCTGGCTTGAGCCGAGCCCAATCGAGCCCCGCCAGCGTCAGGTTCTCCCCACTGGAACCCGGCGCGATCGAATGTCCCTCGGCGTGCAGTGCCTCGATCACCTCCAACGAGAACAGGCAGACCGCCCGGTCCGGCCCCCCGTGGATCTTGGGACTGCGCTGGCGATCCCCGGCCACGCCGTCCACCGTGATCCGGGCCTCGGGCACCGGGTGCTTCGGCACGCCGCCGTTCGAGACATTGATCTGATGGACGTACGGATGTGTAGAAAAACGGGAGCGGCTCATGACGGGGACGCATCCTACACGGCGGGAAAGGTCACTTCAAGCGCCAGCCACCCGTCACACTCCCTCGCGTGCTGCACCACCCCACCTGCCGCCGCAAACGCGTCGGAAATTTCAGCCTGATGCTCGGGGAGCACTCCCGAGAGCAGGAGCCTGCCGCCGCGATCGAGATGATGCTGAAACAGCCCCGCTGACTCCTGCAGGGTTCGACGGTCCAAGTTCGCCACCACGACATCAAACCGCGTGGTTCCGATATCCCTCAGCTCTGCCAGCGCGGCGGTGCGGAGCTCCAATTCGGGACCGAATCTGTTCGCGGCGGCGTACTCCCGCGCGCATTGGATCGCGACCGGGTCGCTGTCGATCCCGAGCGCCGACGCCGCCCCCAGAC
Organism: Nitrospirae bacterium 13_2_20CM_2_62_8; assembly: GCA_001914955.1. Lineage (GTDB taxonomy): Bacteria > Nitrospirota > Nitrospiria > Nitrospirales > Nitrospiraceae > 40CM-3-62-11. The sequence continues at coordinate 11,907 of MNDM01000033.1, forward strand.
GGAGGGCCACCATGGCGAGGATCCCGCTGCCGGTGCCCACATCCAGCACCCGCTGGCCGGCGCGGATCACCTCCTCCAGCCATTCGATCAGCAACCGGGTCGTCGCATGATGGCCGGTGCCGAACGCCTGCTTGGAATCGATGATCAGCTCGACCTCGTCAGGCGCCAACTCCGTGCGGTCCCAGGTCGGCCTGATGACGATGCGCCGCCCGATCCGGATCGGTCTCACGGATCGCGCCCAGACCGCATTCCAATCTTGATCGGGCAGCGAGTCAACCGTGATAGCCGGCTGCTCCATTTCCTTTCCGATCTCTCTCAACACCTGTCTGATATCCTGCAGGACGTCCGGGTTCCACCGGTCGGCCGGCCAGAACAGACGGATCACGCCGTTCTCCTGCCAGGCGCCGGTCACGGCCGGATCGTCGAGCTGGTCCAGCAGCTCACCCGAGTCCGCGGAGCTTTCTATTCGAACCTCGATCCAGTTCTGGGTCATTTATGGGTCACTCCTTGACAGACTGTGGTTCGGCTGCTAGCTTCCTCTCATGATCATCGGGAGGCATCAGCCTGGCTCATCAGGGCGGTACAACTCAGGAGGGCTTTCCATGAAAATCCCAACGCGCATCTCCCTTTCTCTGCTCGCTGTGACAGTGTTCCTGCTCGCGTCCTCAGCCTGCACGACCGACAACACCACGGACACCATTTCCTCAACAACCCCGGGACTGTGGTACACCGGTGACGGCTTGGTGAAGAGCGAGTACAAGACGATCGCGTTCACGACCCTCAATTTTGAGAACCTGAAACAGGACATGGCCCAAGGCCGGGGGGAATATCTTGCCTCGCTGGGGACATTGTTAGGCGTGCCGGGAGACCATCAGGCCGAATTCTTTACCCTGACGAGGGAGCAATACCCGATCTTGTTCGTCTCCGAACGAACCACGCCCGGCGAAATGTTGGCGGAACTGCATCAGGCGTTGAAGTCTGATCCGACTCTGAACAAGTCAGTCGTAACTAATTAATCTCCTCACGGGCTTCGGATCGCCCTGCCCTCTGCCAAGCTGATCGGGGGGCTGTCCGAACGACCGGGATCAGGCATGGCCCCGGACCTGACCGGAATGGCGTCCCGGAAGACCACGTAGTTCGTCGGCACCGCCGGCACACGGGGGCCGGGCAGAATTACGCCCGCCAGGTTCAAGGGATCGGCGCCTGAAAGCCTGAGCTCCTGAGCAGCTCCAGCCCCTGGACTCGCCCGCCGCATCGCTCGGAGAGCCTCCACCGCCGCCGGCAGCGCGAATTGCTCGCCGGTGAAGCCCCCCACAAAGCGTCCGCCCCGAATTTCTCCGCGCGACTCCATCCGCCGGTACTGCACCAACAGATCCCGCCACGCGAGACTCTGTGACTCACGCCCCAGCAAATCGCGGAATACCACCCCGTAGCGGCGGAGTAACTGCCGGGCGATCTGCTCAACCGAGCTGATAGCTGATGGCTGATGGCCGATAGCCGTGCGTAGGAGCGACCAGCGGCCGGCTCCGTGGCGGGGTCGCCTCGCGCGCTCGCGGCCCTGCGCACGCCGGCGCCGCGGATCCAGCAGGGCGCGCAAGTTGTCGAATCCGTCCGCCGTGACCACCCCTGCCGCGGCCAATTCCCACAAACCATCTTCCACTTCGGACTGAAGATGGCCGGTGCCCCTGGTCAAGTCGGCGAAGAAGCTGGCCCCGCGCCCGTGCAAGTAGCGCCGAAGATCCTGCGCGATCGGACTCAGCACCGGCATGACACCCTCACCCCTCCCATCCCCGAACAGGCCCAGCAGCCACTCGGCCTCTTCCCGCGGGAACAGGCTGATCGGCGCGACGCTGGAAGGAACGATCCGGCGCGACCGACCGGCATCCGGCTCCAGGTCGAGGCGAGGATGGGGAGTCAGCCGGCCCCACATGACTGCGCCGTTCAAGCAGAGTCGGTCCAGCAGTTCAGGCTCGTATTTCGCGATCCGCAACGGCAACAGATGACGCTCCCAGGCCGAGGCGGCTGCCTCGAAGCCGGCCAGTTGACGGACGACCTCTAGGAGGCCCGCCTCGCCGTGCAACCGGGACCCTGGCGAGACGTGCTGCCATTGGAACAGGAACCGCATGAACTCCGCCGCCGTGACCGGTTCGATTTCCCGCCGGAGCTTCCCGATGGTGAGGCGGTGGATGCGGGCCAGGAGGCGACGGTCGCACCATTCGACCGAGTCGAGTGATGAGTCATGAGTGCTGAGTGCTGAGTTAGGTCGGAAACGGCCACGGAGGACTTGACCTTGAGACTCAAGTTGAAGCAGGACACCATTGACATCTTGCGTTGAGAGAGAGAGTTTTCCGGCTAGCTCCTCGGCGGTGGTGGGACCAGTGCTCTCCAGCCAACCCTGTACGATCGTCAACAGGGCTTCACCTCGTTCCGGTCGCGTCTCGCCCATCTCGCGGACCATCGGGCTGAACGCAGCTTCGGGGAAGGCTGCTTGTACTAAACCCAACCGCTCGGTGGCGACCCATCCCTTTGCTGCGTGAGGCGTGAGGGGTCGCTCGACCCAGAGGCTCTCGTTCGACCCAGAGGCTCTCGACGGGTCGACGGGTGAGGCGTGAGGCGATGGCGGACCGACATGTTGAAGTTTTAATTTTGAATTGTGAATTGCGACGATCGTCGCACGACCGGCCTCGATCAGGGCGGGCAAGTACGTGCCCCAGGTGCCCGCCTGCTCCTCAGGGAGCCAGACCAGCGTGAGTAACGCATCGTGGAGCTCATCCGCATCGCGCACCACCGGCCAGGATTCTTCCGCGACCTCCGCAATGGCAACCGGGTCCAGCGCGCCAAGGTTGCCGGCGAGCTCGGGCGGCAGGCTTCGGCGCATCTCCACCGCTCGCGCCCGGCGTTCTTCCAGCGGCGCGTCATCCAGATAGGCATAGGGATTGGCGTTCAGGATCTCGTGACAGAAGGGCGAGGGCGCTGGGGTATCCACTGCAAGGCACCGGATCTCTCCCCGTTCAATCCGCCTCAGCAGGGCCGTCAGCCCGTCCACGTCCATCGCCTCGGTCAGACAGTCACGAACGGTCTCCTGGACCAGCGGGTGAACCGGCACGGTCACCTCTCCCTGCTGGTTCTCCCGGCAGGCCAGCGCGCTGGGAAAGACGGCGGCCAGCAGGTCCTCCGCGCGCATCCGTTGGATCTGCGGCGGGACCCGGCGCCCGTTGACGAACCGGAGCAGCGCCAGCGCGCGTGTGGCATTCCACCGCCAGCGACTGGCAAACATCGGTGCAGCCAGGATGGCCTGGACCAGCACTTCGCGGACGGTGTCGGCACGGAGAAACCCGAAGACCGACTCCAGCGGGAAGCTGTGCCGCTCTCCTAGCGAGATCACGATCCCCTCGTCCGTGGCCGCGGCCTGTAGCTCGAAGTCGAACGTCACACAGAACCGCTTCCGCAGCGCCAGGCCCCAGGCGCGGTTGAGCCGGCCCCCGAACGGCGCGTGCAGCACCAGTTGCATCCCGCCCCCTTCGTCAAAGAACCGTTCTGCGATGATGGTCTGCTGGGTCGGCACCGCTCCCAGCACCGCTCGGCCGGCCGCGACATACGCCACAGCCTGCTCGGCGCCCCGACGGTCCAGGCCGCACTCAGCCTCAAGCCAGCTAATAGCTGATAGCCCCTCGACTTTGCTCGGGGCCCGGCTCGGCTGAGCTCGTCGCAGGCTGAGCCTGTCGAAGGGCTGATGGCTGATAGCCGTTTCGGGGGAGCTGATAGCTGATGGCTGATAGCTGATAGCCGAAGAAGGAAGCCGCTTAGCGATCTCTTGTCGGATGCCGGCGACTTCGGCGGACAATTCCTGGGTGCGCGACGGGGCCTCTCCCCGCCAGAATGGAATGGTCGGGGGCGCTCCGTGGGCATCTTCGACGCGCACTTTTCCGGTCTCGACCCCTCGAATGCGCCAGGACGCGTTGCCCAGCAAGATGATGTCCCCGGCCAGACTCTCCACCGCAAAGTCTTCATCCACCGAACCGACCACCGTACCCTCCGGCTCGGCGATGACGGCGTAATTCGCGGTATCGGGGATCGCGCCGCCCGAGGTAATCGCCGCCAGGCGGGCTCCGCGCCGGGCGCGCAGGCGCCGATTGACCCGATCGTGATGCAGGTACGCGCGTCCTCTTCCCCGGCGCGTGTCAATGCCGTCGGCCAGCATCTGGACCACCGCGTCGAAATCGTTCCTGTCCAGACCGCGGTATGGATAGGCGCGCCGGCAGAGGTGAAACAACTCGTCTTCTTGCCATTCGCCGGTGGCCACCGTCGCCACGATCTGTTGGGCCAGGATATCCATCGGGGCGTCCGGCACGTCAAGGCGATCGAGCGTCCCTGACCGGATCGCCCGCACCAACGCCGCGCACTCGAGCAGTTCATCCCGGGTGGTGGCAAAGAGCCGCCCCTTCGGCAGAGCGCCGACCCAGTGCCCGGACCGGCCCACCCGCTGAAGACAGGTGGCGATCGCGCGGGGCGAGCCGATCTGGCACACCAAGTCAACGGTTCCCACGTCAATCCCCAGCTCCAATGAGGCGGTCGCCACCACCACACGGGTCTCCCCGCGTTTCAGCCGTTCCTCGGCCGACAGGCGGATCTGCCGGGACAGACTGCCATGGTGGGCGGCGACCACCTGCCCTCCTAACCGCTCCTCCAGGTGATGGGCCACCCGTTCCGCCAGTCGCCGGGTATTCACGAAGACCAGGCAGGATCGGTGCTCGCGCACGAGGTCGGCCACCCGGTCGTAGACGTCGCTCCAAATCGCATTTGTGGCTACTGCGCCCAACTCGTCCTTGGGAACCTCGACGGCCAGATCCATCTGGCGACGATGACCGATATCCACGATGCGCGGCACCCGTTGCATTCCCGGAGCAACGGGTCCCCGGCGAGGCGCGAGGCGCGAGGCGCCGACGAGGAAGTCGGCGATCGTCTCGATCGGTCGTTGCGTCGCCGACAGGCCGATCCGAACCGGTCTGGTGCGGGTCTCCGCTTCAAGCCGCTCCAGCGAGAGCGCGAGGTGCGCCCCGCGCTTGTTCGGCGCCACGGCGTGGATTTCATCCACGATCACGGTCCGGACATCCTGCAGGATCCTGCGACTCTTCTCGGCGGTGAGCAGCAGATAGAGTGACTCCGGCGTCGTGATCAGGATGTGGGGCGGCCGCCGGAGCATGAGCTGGCGATCCCAGGCCGGGGTATCGCCGGTGCGCACCGTCACGCGGATCTCGGGCATCAGCAGGCCCGCCGCCATCGCCGCGTTCGCGATCTCCGCCAGCGGCTGTTGCAGGTTTTTCTGGACGTCGTTGCTGAGGGCCTTCAAGGGCGAGACATACAAGACCTGGGTTCGGTCTTCCAGCTCACCCGCGAGCGCCTGCTTGAACAGGCTATCGAGGCAGGACAGGAAGGCGGCCAGCGTTTTGCCTGATCCGGTGGGTGCCGCAATGAGGAGATCCGTGCCGGACGCAATCGCGGGCCAGCTTCGGGCCTGCACGTCGGTGGGCGAGCCGAAGCGTTCACCGAACCAGTTCGCAATCACGGGATGAAATAAGGAGAGCGCCATGCGGACCGGATCTTACCACGCCGCCGGGCTCGGGTACACCTCGCGGCGCCCGACCCCTATGCGGTCTTACTTAAGAGGTCGCCACCAACAGGTTCTTATACACGAAGAAACACGATGTCCGCCAGACAGACCGCGAGATTATTGATCGAGTGGGCCACCATTCCGGGAAGCAGGCTGCCGGTTTTTTCGTACGCCCAGGCCCAGAGCACCCCGGTCCAGAACACACTGGCAAACCCCAGCGCCCCGTAGCCGTGCGCGGCGGCAAACACCGCGGTGCTGATCAGTGCGGATCCGATCCATCCAAACCTCCGACGGAGGGTCGCGAACAGGAGCCCACGAAAGACCATCTCTTCGAACACCGGCGCCATCACCACGTACTCCACGATGCTGGTCCCCAGCACCGGCACAGTTCCCCAGACCAGATCCTCGTCAAACCATTCGGTCCAATGGCTGGTGAGATGGAGCGAGCCTGCGACCAGCCCCAGCACCCACTCACCCACCACCCCAGCCGCCAGCACGGCCGGGACCACAACAGCGAGTCGGCCCCACCTCGCCTGAGACGGCCGGAGCCCCAGCCACTGACCAAACCCCACGCCCGTCGGCCTCAGCAGATGCCGATACGCCAGGACGAGCAACGGCAGGTTGATGAGGGGAATCGCCAGGCCCCTGAGCAGCAGATTGTCCGCCTCGACGAACTGGAGGCTCAACGTCAGGACCGCCCCCATCGCCCCGCCCCTGACCAGCACCACCGCGGCAATCCGTCCACGCCACGGGGGCGGGACATGAGACGTCCCGATGCTCAGCGCACCGGGATCGCGACGGCGCGCGACGATGACCACCAGCGCGATGGCTCCCGCGACGAAAAGCGCTATTTCGATGGCAGCAAATTTCCGAGTCCGCCCCAACAGCAGCTTTCCGCGAGCAGCCAAGGTCTCCGCTACCGACGAGAAGAGCGCCCGATCGCCGGCACGCGTCGCCAAACTGATCGCCAGGCGGTCATAAAACCAGTCCGACGGAAGGATCTCTGCCAGGTTCGCCTGGAGCTCCAGCTCCACAGCCCGGTCCAACCTCGGCTCCAGATAGCTGGCCCTGATCAGCCGCGCAAAAAATGGGTAGGGATTCCGGCGGCCCTCCCAGTCATCGGCTCTGTGGCGGACTTGATCCAGTCGACCGGCTTCCGCCTCCAGGGTGGCAAGATACAGGTGGACGACGGGATCCCCCGAGGACGCGGCGAGCTCCTCATACCAGACGATCGCCAGTGCCTGTTCATCGAGACTCCCGCCCGAGGTCAGGTCGTAGAGCAGCCGCTCCCATGCAGGCGCCTGCCTGAGGGCCTCTTCCAAGTCCATCATGCGGCCGACCATGAGCGCCAGCGCGCGGTCCGGCGACGCGATCCGTTCAAGTCGAGGCAGAGTGAACTGGAGCCATCCGAACAGTGCGAAGGCGGATATCAGAATGAACGCGGAGAGGATCGTCAGGACCGGTGAGAAGTGCGGCGGGCGCGGGCCAGCGCCAACAGGAATGCCCTCTTCGTGCGGAAGGAGCAAGGATGCCCCCCCGTTGGACGCCGGCTGATCCACCGAACCCTCCGAGCGCGCGGGAGTATAGCACGGCGAGCACTCCGCGAGGAATAAAGCCGGTGGCGGGAATGTTTGCGCTTCGCTATACTAGCCGCGTTCGAAGGGCAGACTGACGACTTCGGGCTCCATCGCGTTGAAAGGCCCATCATGGCGGAACGCTTCGGCGAACTTGCTCCTCCGGCGCGCTTGCTGCTGGGTCCCGGCCCGAGCATGGTCCATCCACGCGTGCTGCGCGCTATGGCGTCCCGCTTGCTGGGTCATCTGGACCCTGCGTTTCTCAGGCTGATGGATGAGATCCAGGAGATGCTCCGGGACGTGTTTCGAACCGGCAACCAATTCACGATCGCCGTATCCGGCACCGGCTCGGCCGGGATGGAAGCCGTGCTGGTGAACCTGACCGAGCCCGGCGATCGGGTGATCATCGGCATCAACGGGGTGTTCGGCGCCAGAATGGCCACCATCGTGGAACGGTGCGGCGGCAGGCCGATTCGCCTCGAAACGCCCTGGGGCCGGATCGTCGAAGCCGATGCCGTTCAGCAGGCGCTCACTCGGTTTTATCCGGTGAAAGCGGTCGCGCTCGTCCATGCTGAAACGTCCACCGGAGTCCGCCAACCGTTGGAACAGATCGGGCCGCTTTGCCAGCAACACAGCGCGCTGTTCATCGTGGACGCGGTCACCTCCTTGGGGGGAATACCGGTCGAAGTGGATGGTTGGGGAATCGATGCCTGTTACAGCGGAACCCAGAAATGCCTGAGCTGCCCGCCCGGCCTGGCCCCGCTGACGCTCAGCGACCGCGCGGTGGAGGCGATCCGGCGTCGAACGACGCCTTGCCAGAGCTGGTACCTGGACCTGTCGCTGGTGGCGGATTATTGGGCGGAATCGAAGCGGGCCTATCACCACACCGCGCCGATCTCGATGCTCTACGCCTTGCGCGAAGCGTTGCGACTCGTCCTCAGTGAGGGTCTGCAGGCTCGTTTCGAGCGACACGGCTTGAACAGCATCGCGCTCATGGCCGGCCTTGGCGCCCTTGGCCTGACCCCATTCGCCGAAGAAGGGCACCGGTTGACCACCCTGCACTGCGTCACCTTGCCGGTCCAGGTCCAGGACGCTCCCGTCAGAGCGGAGCTGCTGCAAGAGTTCGGGATCGAGATCGGAGGTGGGCTCGGTGTTCTCCACGGGAAGGCCTGGCGGATCGGGTTGATGGGCGAGTCGTCGACCCAGGCTAACGTGCTGACCCTCCTCGGCGCGCTCGAAAAGATCTTCCTTCGCCACCGATGGATCACGCAACCAGGAATCGCTCTACAAGCGGCATCACGGACCTACTTCGGTCACGGCCAGCAGGTCCCCGTCTAGAAGCCTGTCACAGCGCGATCCGGTCGAGTAGAAGGCCGATGCGTCCATAGCGCAGTCTTCAAAGAAAGGGGCACGACGAACACCATGAAACGCTCTCTTGTACGGGGAACGGTCTTCGTCCTCCTGATCATGCTGGGAGGGGTGGGGTACTGGGGCATCGAGGCACTGCTCAAAGGGTCGGACCAGCCGGTGACCATCCTGCCGGAGAAGGTCGCGGACTACGTGCATGCCATCATCGAGGCCAACCGCACCGTGTATGCGACCAACGTCGTGGACAAGATGCAGGAGAAGGGCATCGTTGAAGCGGCGGAACACTGGCGACAGGAAAATGCCTTGCCCCTTCCGGCTCAGTTCTTGATCGAGACCGGCCGACTCGTGGCGGAAAGCGGCGTGGGGATCAAGTACCGGCTGGCGAGCTTGTGGCCCATCTACGTCTGGAACAATGCTCAGTCGGATTTCGAGCGGAAGGGACTGGAGGCCGTGGCCAAGAATCCGGATCGGCCGTTTACCGGATTTGTCCGGATCGGGCGGGAGAGGCTTTTCCAAGCGGTCTATGCCGACCGGGCCGTGGCCCATGCCTGCGCGGAGTGCCACAACCGACACCCCAATAGCCCGAGGCGGGACTACAAGCTCAACGACGTCATGGGAGGGATCGTGATCACGATCCCGGTCGGTCCGTAGCGCGGTCGCTCCGCCGAAGGCTGAGGTTGAGGCTCAGGTTGAGGCCGAGATCCTGATATCTCAAAAAAGCCAACATCTCTTAACTCAACCTTAACCTCAACCTAAACCTGCGCTTCTCATCAGCGCCGGACGTAGAAGAGTTCCAGCGCGTCCCGGAACCCATAGAGGCGACCGCGCTGGAAAGAGTCGCGGAGACGCTCCTTCACTCCTTGGACTGCTTCCCCGTCGTCCCTCTCCACGACACGCTGGGAGATCATCATCTGTACGGCCACGTCCAGCAGCCGCTTCATCCTGCTCTCCATCTCCGGCGTCACAAACTCGTGCATCACTTGTCTGGCGCGGTCTATCACGAGGCTGTCCTTGAAGGTGTCATAGCCCTGCTGGGCAACCGTCCGCTCCCGAATCAGGTCCAGTTCAACCTTGACGCGTGCGACGTCCTTCACCAACAGTGCGAACACCTCCTTCCGCCCCTCGTCGTACAGCTTCTTCTCCATCTCTTCGAGGATGACGGCGGGATCCGGCGGCGCTTCTTTGACCTCAAAGGCGCCGAACCGTAATCGTTCGTATAACGTCCGCTTCTCGGGATCGCCGATCACCTCGTAGGCCGCGTTGATCTCCCGGATCTTCGCCTCAGCCTCCTTGCTGCTCGGATTGCGGTCGGGATGATACTGGAAGACCAGCTTTCGGTAGGCCTTCTTGATCTGCTCGTCGGAGGCGTCCCGCGATACACCGAGCGTCTCGTAATAGTCCAGGTGAGCCATATTTGCGCGAGACTATAACATCAGGTGGAGGGACCCGCAACGCGCCGAAACTAAACGCTTCGTAGATGTACGGTTCTGCACTATAATACCGCGCTCGAACTCATCGAGGATGATGCGGTGAGACCAACTTCCTGGCGCGAAGGCGTCACTCCATATCAATGGCTCGTCCTGCTGGTGGCCTGGCTCGGGTGGGTCTTCGATTCCATGGACGCGACGATTTACGCCATCGTCCTCCATCCCGCGTTGGAAGACTTGCTGACAGCCTCGGCTGGCGCCGGACCGGTCAGTCCGGATGCCATCGGCCCGGAGGCCATAGGATGGTACGGGGGGATCATTTTTTCCATCTTCCTGATCGGCTGGGCCATCGGCGGCGTGCTGTTCGGGGTCGTCGCGGACCATCTCGGCAGGACCAAAACGCTGATCATCACGATTCTGATTTATGCCTTATTCACCGGCGCGGCGGCCCTGTCGCAGACCTGGTGGCACCTGGCGGTCTATCGGTTCGTGACGGCGCTGGGGATCGGCGGAGAATGGGCGGCCGGCGCGACGATCGTGGCGGAAGTCTGGCCGGAAGAGAAGCGGGCCAAGGCGGCTGGGCTCTTGCAATCCGCTTGGGCAGTAGGGGTCTTCCTCGCCGCCGCCCTTAACCTCCTCTTACGCAGCTACGGCTGGCGAGCGATGTTTCTGGTGGGCATTCTACCGGCCTTCGTGTCCCTCGTGATCTTTCTATGGGTGAAGGAACCGGAGCGGTGGGTGAAGGCCCGCATCCGTGAGCTAGAGTCGGGGGCGGTCCGTCGCGGGAAACTCCCGGAACTGTTCCGTGGCAAGCTTCGCCTTCCGACGCTGGCGGGATCGCTCCTGGCCTTCGTGGCGGTCTTCGGACTCTGGGGGGCGACTAACTGGACACCCACCTTGGTCAGAGCCCTGCCCGAGATGCAGGGGCTGGACCGCAGCACGTTGTCGAGTAATGTGAGCTATGCGATCATGGCGCTGAATGCCGGGGCCCTTGTCGGCTATTTAAGTTTTGCTCCCCTGGCCGACCGGTTCGGGCGACGCCCTGTGTTCGCGCTGATGTGTGCCGGCAGCCTCGTGATGCTGCCAATTACCTTCTTAACGCCGCATGCCTTCGCCCATGTGCTCCTGCTGCTTCCGGTGCTGGGCTTCTTCAACAACGGCATCTTCACCGGCTTTCCCATTTATCTCCCGGAACTGTACCCCACCCGCATCCGGGCGACCGGCGCCGGCTTCTGTTTTAACGCCGGCCGCGTGCTGGCCTCAATCGGACCGTTTCTCACCGGCTTCCTGGTGACGTCGCTGGGCAGCTTCGGGCGCGCCGCCAGCGCCATCGCGCTGATCTACCTGGTGGGCCTTATCGTCCTGCCCTTCGCACCCGAGACGCGGGGCCGGCCGCTGCCGGACTAACAGGCCACGGTCTCGCATGGGCGCAGCGGCCATGCGCGCAGCCGTCATCTGATTTTCACCATTCGTTTCACCAGCTCGCGCTCTTCCGCTTCGGTCTTGACCTCGCCGTTCAGGCGGGCGTCCAACAAGCGGTTCAGTATTGTTTTATAGATCGGGCCCGGCTTGAGACCAAGGGCCTTCAGATCGGCACCGGTCAACACTGGTTTGACCTGTCTGAACCTGGTCAGGTAGGCCGCGATCTGGCGCGTGACCGATCGGGAGTCGGTCTTGGCCGTCATGAACAGGAGGACCTCCTCAGAGAGTCCGGCCAGGGCGCGATACGTTTCGGAAGGCCGGGGCGACGCATGGGTGGCGAGGCGGCGGAGCACGCCATTCGTCACCGTGTGGCCTGCTCTGATCGCGGCGGCCTGCCGCGACGGAAACGCGAGCCGTGTTAACACCTCCTCGACCGCCTTGGCAGAAAGCCCCTCCATGAGCGCCATGAAAGGGACCAGCCAGGCATCAATTCGAGTGGGAAGGAACTTCGAATTTGTTCGGTCAGGCTGCCGCCGCCTGCACCCCTCGAAGACATGCTCAACCGCTCGAAGGAGCCGGTCCAATCGGGATGACCACCTGAGATCGGGGTGAATAAAGCGAAGGAGGTTCAGCGCGCCCAGACGAGCGACGGCCTTGTGCGGCTCCTTCTCGGAGCACAGACGGACCAATTCCTCCCGCAGCCGGTGTCCGGAGAGCCGAGCGATGAGGCCGGTGGTGACCACGCCCTTGATCAGCGTGCGCGTGCTGTTGTCCAATCGAAACCCGTATCGCTGCTCGAACCGGATCGCCCGAAAAACGCGGGTCGGATCATCCACCAAGCTCAAGTCGTGGAGCAGGCGAATCGTCTTCGCCTTGAGATCGCGCCATCCCCCATCGAAATCAAGCAACTCCCCGAAGTGGCGAGGATTCAGGCGGATGGCCAAGGTGTTGATCGTGAAGTCCCGGCGGGACAGATCTTTTTCGATCGAACTCGGCTGGACCGCGGGCAATGCGGCAGGATGCCGGTAGGATTCCGCTCTGGCCATGGCCACGTCCAGCTTGAAGCCGTCGGGGAAGACCAGAACCGCAGTGCCGAAGCGCTTGTGGGCCTTGATGCGAGCGCCCATCTCACGACCCAGCGCCCGGGCAAATGCGAGGCCGTCTCCCTCGACCACCAGGTCCAGATCCAGGTTGTCCCGACCCAGCAACAGATCCCGAA
>MNDM01000012.1 GCA_001914955.1 Nitrospirae bacterium 13_2_20CM_2_62_8
AAGACCAGTCGGGCCATACGGGATTTTCTCTGGTTCGACTTGTACCTTCACGGTCTTTTCAGTCGAAACGAATGTCACCGTGTAGGATTTAGTCGGTAATTCAACCTCCGCCTTCTCAATATAGGGATTGATTCCCCCCATAGACGACCCCTCTTTCCCTAAGAACAACAACACCCTATCACATTGTGTGGGCCAATTGCACGCCCAATTTATGTGCATAAGCATTTGTTTTAGAAAGGCTTCTTTATTCTTGACAGACTCCAGGTCTCGATGCTACAGTAACGGCGACCTATTTAGTCTGCGATCGATTTGATCTCCGATCATTCGAGTTGGGGATAGGGAGATGCTGAAGTTCTCAAAAAAAGCTGACTACGCCTTAATTGCCTTGCAGCATATCGCGTCGAGACACTATGGTGCGATCACCCGCTCCAGGATCGTCAACACGAGGGAGGTTGCTGAAGAACACAATATCCCGGTCGAGCTCCTGGCCAAGGTTCTCCAGACGCTCGCAAAAAGCGGATTCATTGAAAGCCACAATGGGCCTAAGGGAGGGTACCTCCTGGCGAGGGAGGCGAGCACAATCACGATCGCGCAGGTCCTCGAGGCCATCGAAGGCCCGCTGGGGATCACGGATTGTTACCATGAGAAGGATGCCTCGTCCTGCCTGCAGCATGAGCACTGCACCATTCGGACTCCCCTTCTCAAGGTACAAGACAGCATCTATCAGCTCTTGAACAGCATGACCGTCGAAGACCTGATGGGTGGCGGCACGCCCTTGATCACCGTACAGTCACTCGCACCGGCAGCAGAAGGAGTTGAACGATGAAGTTTCCGCTTTATTTGGACAATCATGCGACGACCCCGATGGACCCCCGAGTCTTGGAGGCGATGCTGCCCTACTTCGTGGAGAAGTTCGGCAATGCGGCCAGCCGTAACCATGCCTTCGGATGGGAGGCCGAGGAAGCAGTCGAGAACGCGCGGAAGCAGCTCGCGCGGTTGATCCATGCCGATCCCAAAGAAATCGTCTTCACCAGCGGGGCAACCGAATCAGACAATCTGGCGCTCAAGGGCGTGGTCGAGATGTACCGCGAGAAGGGCGACCATATCATCACCGGCCTGACCGAGCACCGCGCGGTCCTAGACACTGCGAAGGCTCTCGAAACGAAACGGGGCATCAAAGTGACGTACCTGCCGGTCGACAAGACCGGCTTGGTCAGCCCGGACGATGTCCGACAGGCCATCACTGACAAGACCATCCTCATCTCGATCATGCTGGCCAACAACGAGATCGGGACGATCAATCCGATGAAGGAGATCGGAAAAATCGCGAAGGAGAAAGGCATCCTGCTCCACTGTGATGCCACCCAGGGCGTCGGAAAGATCCCCGTGGACGTGCAGGAGATGGGGATCGACCTGATGTCGTTCACGGCGCACAAGATATACGGGCCGAAGGGGATCGGCGCGCTGTACGTCCGGAAGAAGGCGCCCCGGGTCCGGATCGCCCCGATGATTGACGGCGGCGGTCATGAGCGGGGGATGCGGTCCGGCACACTCCCCGTCCCCTTGATCGTGGGGTTCGGGAAGGCCTGTGAGCTCTGCGAGCAGGAGATGCCGACCGAGTCGGTCCGGCTGGCGAAGATGCGGGACCGCCTCCAGGCGGGCATCATGAAGGCGCTCGAGGAAGTGTACCTCAACGGCCATCCGACCCAGCGGCTTCCGCACAATCTCAACATCTCGTTTGCGTACGTCGAGGGCGAGTCCTTACTGATGGGCGTGAAGGAGATCGCGCTGTCCTCCGGATCCGCCTGCACCTCGGCCACGTTGGAACCGTCGTACGTTCTCCGGGCACTCGGTGTCGGATCGGACCTGGCCCACTCTTCCATCCGCTTCGGGCTGGGGCGGTTTAACACGGACGAGGAAATTGATTACACGATCAAGCGGATCATTGAAATTGTGACGAAATTGAGGGAAATGTCCCCCTTGTATGAAATGGCCAAAGAGGGGGTCGATCTGAAGAACGTGCAGTGGGCGACGCATTAATGATCAGTCCAGCCTGAAGAGGATGCGAAGGGGAGGAACGGAAAATGGCCTACAGTGATAAAGTGGTCGAGCATTTCAATAACCCCCGCAACATGGGGAGCTTTAAGAAGGACGAGGACGGGGTGGGCACCGGGATCGTCGGAGCACCCGAATGCGGCGACGTCATGAAGCTGCAGATCAAGGTGCAGGGCGAGAAGATCGTGGACGCCAAGTTCAAGACCTTCGGGTGCGGCTCGGCCATTGCCAGCTCGAGCTTGGCCACCGAATGGATGAAGGGCAAGACGCTCGAGGAAGCCGCCAAGATCAAGAACACGGATATCGTGCAGGAGCTGAATCTGCCACCGGTCAAGATCCACTGCTCGGTGCTGGCGGAGGACGCGATCAAGGCCGCCCTGGCTGATTACAAGAAGAAGGCCGGGCAATCCGAGTAACCTGGACCTTGCCCAATGCGAAGGAGCGCATGATGGATTCGACGGAGGCAACAAAGACTCCCGTGGTGACGATCAGTGAGGCGGCGCTCAAGGAAGTCAAACGCCTCATGCAGGTGCAAGGGATCACAGAGGGAGGCCTGCGGTTGGGGGTCAAGGGGGGCGGATGCTCCGGGTTGAGCTACACCGTCAACTTTGACGACAAGATCGGCCAATTCGACTCCGTGTATGAAGTCGACGGGGTCAAGCTGATCGTGGACGCCAAGAGCGCGATCTACCTGCAGGGCACCCAGCTCGACTTCCACAAGGATCTGACCGGGGGGACGTTCAAATTCGTGAACCCCAACGCGGAGAAGACTTGTGGCTGCGGTGAATCCTTCTCGGCCTGATCCCCCCGGTCCTCACCCCGGTTTCAATTCGTCTGACATCGTCACGGGCATGGTGGCCATGGGGAAGGCTGCCATGCCCGTTGTTTGAGTAGAGCGTTCCGGAGGAGCGGATGGACCAGACTCACAACATGCCCGGCAAACGCACCGAACTCCAGATGGCTCGGAGCATGTGTTGGCACTGCCAATCCGAGGTGCATGGCGAGTACTTCTGCGTGCAGTGCGTAAAGGTCCAACCCGTGTCCAAAGAACTGGATTACTTCACGTGCCTGGGCCTGCCACGGCTACTGAATATCGACCTGGGAGCCCTGGAGGCCAAATTCTATGAGCTCAGTCGGGCCTTCCATCCTGACTTTTTCCAGAACAAATCCGAGAGTGAGCAGGCGATCAGCCTGGGAAACTCGGCGCTGCTGAACACGGCGTACCGGACCTTGAAGGACCCGATCCGGCGAGCGGAATACCTGATTCAGCTCGAGGCAGGTTCGGCAAAAGACATCCGGACGTCTCCACCCGCTGACCTGTTCGAAGAGATTCTGGCTCTGCAGGAAGACCTGGAGGAATTTCGATCCGCATCACCGGGTCAGAACCCGGTACACATGGAAGAATTACGGACGAGACTCAAGGTCGACCGCGAAACCCTCGAGCGCCGGCAGCTGGAGATGGAACATCGGCTCGCGGAACTGTTCACCGCGTGGGACAAGTTGCAGAGCCGGAAGCAACCGGATGATCAGGCCCGTCGCGAGAGAGATGCGATGTTGAAGGAGATGCGGGAGATTCTCTCGAACCGGACCTATCTCCGCAATATCGTCAACGACATGGTTGCGACGACCGGATGAACAAGGTGCATCACGCACATGACGCGAATCGTCGGCATTGACCTCGGCACGACCAACTCCTTGATTGCCTACATGGAGGGCGACACTCCGCGTGTCATTCCAGGACGTCACGGTCGAACCCTGGTGCCCTCCGTCGTCGCCATGACTGACAACGGCCTGCTCGTGGGTGATCCGGCCAAAGAGCATCTCGTCAGAAACCCGGAGCGCACGATTTACTCCGTCAAACGTTTTATGGGTAAAGGCCTGGCCGATCTGGCCGGGGAACTGAAATACTTCCCGTACAAACTCCACGAGCAGGGAGGAGTCATCCGGATCCAGATCGGAGACAAAACCTATTCGCCTCCCCAGATCTCGGCCATGATCCTCAAGGAACTCAAGCTTCGCGCCGAGGCGCATCTGGGAGAGGAGATCAGAAAGGCGGTGATCACGGTCCCCGCCTATTTCAACGACAGCCAGCGACAGGCCACCAAGGATGCGGGCCTGATTGCCGGGCTGGAAGTCCTCCGTATCGTGAATGAGCCCACGGCGGCCTCTCTGGCTTACGGCCTCCAGAAGAGAACCCAGGGTATCATCGCCGTGTACGACCTCGGTGGGGGCACCTTCGATATTTCGATCCTCAAGCTCAAGAACGGAATTTTTGAGGTGCTGGCGACCAATGGCAACACGCATCTCGGCGGGGACGACTTCGACCGAAGAGTCGCCAACCTGATCCTGAAAGAAGTCCGGGATCAGTACGGTCTCGATCGCGAGCAGTATCCCGACACGATGCAATCGGTCCGACTGGAGGCCGAGCGAGCAAAGATCCGTCTCTCGGATGACCAGAAGACCACAATCGCGATTGAACTGCCCGCCCGCAAGGGCGAGTACCGGCGCGAGTTGACCCGCGATCAGCTCGAGGCTCTGACGATGGATTTGGTCGAACAAACGATCGGCCCCTGCCGCCTGGCCCTCAAGGACGCCGGGTTGCAGCCGTCGGAGATCGACGAAGTGGTGCTGGTCGGCGGCGCCACCCGGATGCCGCTCGTCCGGCGGCGCGTGCAGGAGCTCTTTGGCAAGGTCCCGCACAGCGAGATCAACCCGGACGAGGTGGTGGCTCTCGGCGCGGCCGTGCAGGCGGACATCCTGAGCGGCGGGACCCAGGACATGCTGCTGCTGGACGTGACGCCGCTCTCCCTGGGCATCGAAACGATGGGCGGTGTAACGAGCACGCTGATCCGCCGCAACACCACGATCCCCGCGAGCGCAAAGGAAATGTTCACCACCTATGTGGACGGCCAGACCTCTGTGGACATCCACGTCCTGCAAGGCGAGCGCGAATTAGCCAAGGATAACCGCAGCCTGGCCCGGTTCCAACTCAGAGTGCCGCCGTTGCCGGCTGGAGTGCCGCGCGTGGAGGTCATGTTCCTGATCGACGCGAACGGGATTTTGAATGTGTCCGCCAAAGACGTGCGGACCGGACAGATCCAATCCATCGAGGTGAAGCCGTCTTCCGGGCTGACGGATGAAGAAGTGGAACGCATGATCACCGAATCCTTCAAGTTTGCGGCCGACGATCTCAAGGCACGCCAGTTGATCGAGGCGCGGACCGAAGCCGAGGCGATCGTGAAAGCGACCGAGAAGGCGTTCGCCCTCGGCGGCCACCTGATCGGCGCCGAAGAGACGGCTTTGATCAAGGCGTCCCTTGGCAGGCTCCAGACCGCCACGAGCAGCGATGACCACCGGGGCATTCGAGCTCGCATCGCCGATGTGGAAAAGGCGACTCACCACCTCGCCGAGGTGCTGATGGATTCGACGTTAAAGGAAGCACTGCAAGGTAAGAAGCTCTCCGAGCTGCCATAACAGCGAGCAGCTAATAGCTAACAGCGAACAGCTCTGAGCTTTCGGCCATCAGCTATCTGCTATTCGCTATCAGCTTAAGGAGCAAAGATGGATCTTTATTGGAAGGATTCAGAGGAGATTGCGATCCGATTGATCGAGGAGCACCCGGACACCGACCCGCTCACCGTACGATTCACCGATATGCACGCATGGATCACGGCGTTGCCGGAGTTCAGAGACGATCCGAAGAAATCGAACGAAAAGATTCTGGAAGCCATCCAGATGGCCTGGCACCAAGAGTACCAGGATGCCCGTTCCTGAACCCCCCAGCTCGAGCGATCCGCACAAGCCCGCATTATTCATGGCGGTTCTTCGCGAAATCGCGCAGTCGCGTCGCGAGGGGGACCCGTTGCGCTTCTCGTTGCAATGGGTCAGGGAGGAGCCGCGAAGGAGGGAGGCTTACTCCCGGCAGTACGTTGACCGACTGAGCGGCGAGCCCGCCCGCCATACCAAGCTTCGCTTGACCCGCTGCGTTCGATCATATCGCAGCGGATGAGTCCTTTGCCTCCAGTAGGCTTAGATTCCTGGCAGGCTTGTCGTAGCAGCGAATCCCGGGTACCCGTTGCTCCGCGCAAATGCAACGGGTGAACAGCAGAAGCGTTCATGAATGATGCGGGCTACCGCTGCGAACTCGGCCCCCCGGCCTGACCGTCCAGAACCTGATCGAGTCTATAGAAGTCCGTCGGAACGATGCGCTGTGGCGCCGACTGCGTCGGCTCGGTCCCTTTCATAAAAATTTCCACTGTGTCTTGTTCCGCCTGGTCCGAGGCCAAGAGGCCGGTGCTCGGATCAATCCGGACGAACACGATGTCATCCGGAATTTCGAATGACATCATCGGTAGTTGCTCCAGCGCCTCGCGCATGAAGTCCATCCAAATGGGCAACGCAGCATGCGCGCCAGACTCCGTCTCGCCCAATGTCCGGACATCGTCAAATCCCACCCACACGCCCACAGCCAGGTTGGGGGTGAACCCGATGAACCAGGCATCCGTGTAATCGTTGGTCGTGCCGGTCTTGCCCGCGATCGGCCGGCCGATGGACTTCGCCTGCAGGCCCGTTCCCCTCTGAATCACATCCTCCAGCATGTTCGTGACCAGGTAGGCGGTTTCCTTGGAAACGACCTGGCGCGGCTCAAACAGGGTCTGCTCGAGAGTCTGTCCGGTGTTATCCTGTACCATCGCGAGCGCGTACGGTTCCAGCCGGAGGCCCTGATTGGCGAACACGCCATACGCCGACGTCAACTCCACGAGCGTGACGCTCGACGATCCCAACGCCAATGACAGATCATTGTTGAGCGGACTCGTGAACCCGATCGTTTTAGCGAAATCAATGACTTGACGGACGCCGACCTTTTCGAGCAGCCTGACCGTCGCCAGGTTGCGGGAATGGATGAGCGCTTCGCGGAGACTGATGACCCCAAAGAACCGCTTCTCGTAATTTTCTGGCTTCCAGATTTTTTCAAGGTCGTCCGGTTCATACACGACGGGCGCATCCACGACCAAGGTCGCCGGGCTCAGACCTTCATTGACCGCCGTCGCATAGATGATCGGCTTGAAGGCCGACCCGGGCTGGCGATGCGCGGTCACCGCCCGATTGTACTCGCTGCGCGCGAAATCGTACCCGCCGACCATCGCCAGGATGGCACCGGTCCGCGGATCGAATGCCAAAAACCCGCCTTCCACGATCGGCGTCTGCTCGAGCTGAAAGTGCACCCCCCCGCGATCGATCTTTTTGACCGCCACCTCGATGACGTCGCCGGGCTTCAGCACCTGCTTGACCGTGGGCAGCATGGTGGCGTCCTTGACCGGGTCCGGCCCGCGCAACTGTCGGCGTGCCCACTCCATATCCGCGAAGGCCAGCCGTCCTGACGTACCGCCCGCGAGCACCATGACGTGGTCTTTAGCCACCTTGGTGACGACGCCCTGGACCATGTCGCCTTCGTTCAACGGCTGCGGCTGCGCCTGCGTCGGTGCCGCGGGGTCCGTCGGCGTCGAGAGGTCCTGCGTGCCGAGCGGACCGCGCCACCCCTGTCGCTTGTCCAGATCGCGAAGGCCCTTCCGAATGGCCTGCTCCGCCACCTTCTGCAGGCCCACGTTCAGCGTGGTAAAAATCTCGAGCCCCCCCTTGTACACCATCGTCTCGCCATAATTGGCCACGAGGTGCTGGCGCACAAATTCGATGAAATGAGGCGCAAGTTGCTCGGAACCCGATCCCTGATGGCGAAAGGAGAGGGGCTGGGCGGCCGCTTCCTGGCGTTGTTCCGCCGTGATGAATCCCGCCTCTTCCATTCTTTCCAGCACGTGCTCCTGGCGCTTCTTCGCCCGCTCAGGATTCTTATACGGCGAGAAATTGTTCGGAGACTTGGGAATGCCGGCCAGGAGCGCGGACTCAGCGAGATTCAGCTCCGCCAGGTCTTTTCCGAAGTACGTGAGGGACGCGGCACTGACTCCGTAGGCGCCCTGCCCGAAGTAGATCTGGTTCAGGTACATCTCCAGGATCTGCTCCTTGGTCAAGATCAACTCCATCTTGTACGCCAGGATCAGCTCCCTGGCCTTTCTTCCGTAGGTTCGCTCCGGGGACAGAAACAGCGAACGGGCGAGTTGTTGGGTAATCGTGCTGGCCCCCTCCACTTTCCCGCCGTGCCGCATATTGGCCAAGACCGCCCGCAGAATGCCGATGACGTCCAGTCCCGGATGCTCGAAGAAACGCGCGTCCTCGACCGCGATCACCGCTTGGGTCAGACTCTGCGGAACGTCGGACAGCGTGACCAGGATGCGGCGCTCCACGTAAAACTGGCCGATGACTTGGCGGTCGC
The DNA here is from genome assembly GCA_001914955.1 of Nitrospirae bacterium 13_2_20CM_2_62_8. GTDB lineage: Bacteria > Nitrospirota > Nitrospiria > Nitrospirales > Nitrospiraceae > 40CM-3-62-11. The sequence continues at coordinate 8,384 of MNDM01000012.1, forward strand.
CCGAATACACACGGCTCACGAGGCTTGGCTGGTACTCCTGCAGGGAGTCGAGCGAGGGCAGGTCTCGCGAGATGTACCACAGCGCTCCTGCCGCGCTACCTCCCAGCAGGAGGATCAGGACCAGCAGCCCGAGCAGCACGAGTTGCCACCGCGGTCGCGGAGCCGAAAGGGCACGAATCTCGGGGAATCGGTCACTGAAGGACATAGGAACAGGACTTCAATGTGGCTCGAGCGGTGGTGGACACTCGGTTACCTTACAACGCCCCTCCCCAAAACTCAAGCGACGCGGAGCTCCTGGACAGGACCTTCTTGTGCAGCGCGGGCGATTTGCTTGTATTCCATCATCCTCGTCGGATATACTGTGTTCCGACGCCGGCACCGCGCGGCGTTTTTTTTTGGCCGAGGACCGAGGCCGAGCATGGACCCGCACACGACCTTAGACCAGACGCTCCGAGGTCCCCTCCCGGACCGCCGGAACGATATCCGGAACATCGCGATCATCGCCCACGTGGACCATGGCAAGACCACGCTGGTGGATGCCCTGCTCCGGCAAACGCACGTGCACCGGAAAATCAACGAGATGGGCGAGCGCATCCTGGACACAATGGACCAGGAGCGTGAGCGAGGCATCACCATCCGAGCGAAGAACGCCAGCGTCACGTATAAGGGCGTGAAGATCAACCTGGTGGACACGCCGGGGCACGCCGACTTCGGCGGCGAGGTGGAGCGGACTCTGAGAATGGTGGACGGCGTCCTGCTCTTGGTTGACGCGAAAGAGGGACCGAAGCCGCAGACGACCTTCGTGCTGCGCAAGGCGCTCGCCCTCGGCCATCGGGCGATCGTGGTCATCAACAAGATCGATCGTCCTGATGCGGTCACGGATGATGTCCTCAATCGCACGTTCGACCTGTTCGTCCACCTGGGCGCGACCGACACGCAACTCGATTTCCCCATTGTCTACACCTCGGCCATCAACGGCACCGCCACGCTTAACCTCAACAAGCCCGGCACGGATATCGCCCCCTTGTTGGACGCGATTCTCGAACAGATCCCCGGCCCGGCCATTCACGCCGATGCGCCGCTTCAGATCCTCGTGCTGGCGCTGGCCTATGACTCGTACAAGGGCAAGATGGGCATCGGCAAAATCCAGGCCGGCTCGATTGCCAAACGCCAGAGCGTCGTCCAGATCAGGCGGGACGGCACGCAGGCACCCGGCAAAGTGACCGACCTGGCGGTGTTTGCCGGACTGGAACGGGCGGAGGTGGACAAGGCTGAGGCCGGAGAGATTGTGGCCGTCGCCGGCCTGGCGGACATCGGCATCGGCGAGACCATCGCCGATCCCGACCAGCCGGTCGCGCTGCCGCCGGTGGCGATCGACGAGCCGACCGTACAGATGACGTTCGGAGTCAACAACAGTCCCTTTGCCGGCCGGGAAGGCAAGTACCTGACTTCCCGCCACCTGCGGGAACGTCTGTTCAAGGAACTGGAGACCAACGTCTCCTTGCGGGTGGAGGAGACCGACAGCCCCGATCGCTTCCTGGTCGCCGGACGAGGCGAGTTGCACCTCGCCGTGCTCATCGAGCAGATGCGCCGCGAGGGCTATGAGCTGCAGGTGTCGCAGCCCGAGGTCATCCTGCACACCGAGGATGGCGTCGTCACGGAACCCTACGAGGAGCTGACCATCGAGGTCCCATCCGAACACCAGGGCGCGGTGATCGAGGAGGTCGGTCGCCGCCGTGGCGAGCTCCGCCAGATGAAAGTGGTACGGGGAGAGGGCACCGCCAGCGACACGCATCTCGGATACCACATTCCGACTCGTGGCGTGATCGGCCTCAAGAACGTGCTCCTGGCGAAGGCCCGCGGCACCGTGATCATGCACCACGTCTTCCACCGCTATGAGCCGGTCGACGAGCGCGCGCCCATGACCGCCTCGCACGGGTCCCTGGTGGCGCACGAGGACGGCACCAGCAACGCCTACGGTCTCTATATGATTCAGGAACGCGGCAGCCTGTTCATTGAGCCCGGGGTGGACGTCTATCGGGGCATGGTGGTGGGGGAAAACAGCCGGGATGAGGACCTGGACGTGAATGTCTGCAAGGCGAAACATCTCACCAATATGCGCGCCTCCGGGTCCGACGAGGCGCTCACCCTGACCCCGCCCAGGCAGGTGACGCTGGAGTTGGCACTGGAGTATATCGGGCCCGACGAACTCGTCGAGGTCACTCCGGCCAACTTGCGGCTTCGCAAGCGACTCCTCAACCCGGAGGAGCGGCGGAAGGCGCGCAAAGATCGCCGTGCCTGACCGGGACTTGCAAACGGCGGAGGCACGTGGTAGGATGCGCCCGTGCTGTTTCGGACAGGGGACCGGCGGAACGGCACAGAAGCACACCGGACCCTGAAGAAAGAGATAGTGGCCCTGAGATTAGGAATCTGGATCGGAGCGACCGTTCGGCGCAAGTGACCTGCCGCCTTATCGCGATCTGCCTCCCTCTCGTTCCCTCAATCCCGAGCCCTGTCAGATTGATGTAAGGAGGTACTGTGAGTACCAAGTTGTATGTGGGGAGCCTTCCCTATTCCACGACCGATGCGCAGTTGACCGACCTGTTTGCCCAGTATGGGGCGGTGACGTCCGCGAAAGTGATCACGGACAAGTTCACCGGCCAGTCGCGGGGATTCGGGTTTGTCGAGATGGCGACCAGCGAGGAGGCCAAGCGGGCCATTGATGGCCTGAACGGCACGAAGCTAGAGCAGCGCACGCTCGTGGTCAACGAGGCGAAGCCGCAGGAAAAGCGCGAACGCTCCGGCGCTCGCTGGTAACGCGGCCGATTCGGCTCGAATAGACAAGCGGGGCCGTCCCTCCGGGGGCGGCCCCGCTTGCTTTTACCGGCGAACCCCGCGGATATCCTGGGGGAGGCCGCGTGACGCGACCCTCACTCGGTTGGCCTAGAGTCTGGCGGGCTAGGCCTTTTGGGCCGTTGACAAACTTTCAAAGGGCATGCTACCAAACTAGTTGGACGGATCGCCCCTATCTTTTACCAACGTAAAGGAGGTTCCGAATGACAACCGGTGTGGCCACTGAAATCAAGGTCGGAGACCCTGCCCCTGATTTTACGCTCAAGGATCAGGATCAAAAGGAGGTCAAGCTGAGCGATTTCCGAGGCAAGAAGCATGTTGTCCTCGCCTTCTATCCCCTGGACTGGAGCCCGGTCTGCACCGGGGAAAACAAATGCCTGACCGACGATTTCCCAAGCTTTCAGTCGAGCAACGCAGAGGTCGTCGGCATCAGCACCGACAGTTTCTTTTCGCACAAAGCCTGGGCGGACCATCTGGAACTGAAGCATCGCCTGTTGGCAGACATGCACCGCACCGTGAGCAAGGCCTACGGTCTCTATTTCGAGCCGCTGAACTGCGCGAAGCGTGCCACCGTGATCGTGGATAAACACGGGAAGGTGGCCTACGTGAAAGTGCAGGAGATCAAAACTGCCCGGGACGACAAGGAGATATTGGCCGCGCTCAGCAAGCTGAAGTAGGCCTGGTCTGAAAATAATCGATGATAGCTGGATAAGCTCCAGCGGGTCCTGTCCTGGCGATCCACCCCCGCTGTCCTCGCACCCCGCCCGGTGTAGGGACCCCGCTGCGGGCAGCGGGGGACCCGCTCGCCACGCCACCCGCTGGAGCATAACTCGAAGAGAAGTCATTTTTTTGAATTGAGGTGCTGGTGAGCGGAACTGTGGAAGACGTGAGCGACGCGAATTACGAGGAGTTCATGCGCGCGCCGGCGGCCGTGGTGGCCTACGGGATCGCGTCGTGCGAGCCGTGCAAGGAGTACGACCCGATTTTGGAGGAAACCGCTTCTCGGTATGCCGAGGTGCGCGTGGGCAAGGCCAAAATGCACGTGCCCGGGCGGTGCCGCGACATCAAGAAGCGACACCAATTCGAGACCTATCCGACCACCCACCTGTTCTCAAGAGGAAAGCTGCTGCTGAGCCGGGAAGGCAAGCTGGAGGCCGACGAATTGTGGGCCCTCATCAACGACCACCTGCTCAGGAGTTGAGGAGGGCCCCCTCTCCTGTCTCGCCCGTATACGCGTAAGAGCTGCCCCGCGTTTCGACGAGCCCGATCCGGTCTAACCGGGCGGCCGGGATCGATCCAGCCAACCGCTTCCAAATGAGCCGCGTCAGATTTTCACCCGTGGGGACAAGCGCGGAAAAGTCAGGATCACGGTTCAGATCCTGATGGTCAAACCGTCGCACCACGAGCTCCTGAACCAGCCGGTCCAGCGTCGGGATGTCCGTGACCATGCCGGTGTCCGGGCTGATCTCGCCACGAACCCTGACGGACAGTTCGTAATTGTGGCCGTGGGCGCTCGCGCTGTCGCATTTGCCGTACAGGCGCCGGTTCTCGGCGGCGGAGAGGTGCCCGGAGTGCACACGATGCGCCGCCGAGAAATAATACTGGCGGGTCACGCCGGCGCGCGCAATCCCAGCGCCCCCGGCCCTGACATCCGCGGCCGTAATCTCCGCGAAGAGATCCTCGTCCTCGAAGAGCCTGACGTTTTCCAGCGCTCCGATTTCGGGACGCGCCGCCAGAATCTTCCAGAGCACGCCAGCGATGTTCTCGGTCGTCGGGATCGTCCCCTTGAAATACGGGGTGTCGAGGTTGAGGTGCTTGTGATCGAACTCTTCCAGAACCTGCTTCAGGACCTGTTTCAGGTCATAGAGATTGACGACCATCCCGGTGTCGGCATCGACCTCTCCCGCGAGGGTCACCTCCAGCAGGTAATTATGCCCATGGCCCGGCTCGTTGTTGCAGGCTCCGAATACCACCCGGTTCCGTGCCGCATCCCAGGCGTCATTCTGATATCGATGCGAGGAGGAGAATTCGATCCGCTTGGTCAGGAGGACTTTGGCCATCTCAGGACCCTGTCCATGAAGAAAGGGCCAGGGTCACGTCTCACCGCGCTGGTGAATGACCCCGGCCCTTGTCTTGAACGTCAACTTGACTGAGGAATTACGCGCTGAAGGAGCTGCCGCACCCACAAGTCGTCTTGGCCTGCGGATTCTTAATCGCAAACCCCGACCCCTGCAGGCTGTCCACGTAGTCCACTTCCGCCCCGTTCAGGAGCGGCACGCTCTGCGAATCCATGATAACCTTCACGTCCCCTTTCTCGATCACCGTGTCATCGTCGCCCATCTTGGACTCGAACGCCATCCCGTACTGGTAGCCGTGACACCCGCCGCCCTTCACGTAAACCCTCAGGCCGACCACGTCCTTCTCCTCTTGCATCAGTTCCCGAATCTTCTGCTCCGCCACCGCGGTGATGGTAACCATCGTCTGCCTCCCTCCCTACCGTCAATCCTGACAGCCTTCGCGATTATATCATGAAAACTATATCGCCATTCGTGCCGTGAAGTCAACCCGGAGCCTGAAAACAGTCCCCCATGTTCAAGGAGGGGATGGTTCGCTCTCCTAAGCGCAAGCCGTTGACTTCGCTAGGGTTCCTCTATCAGGCCTGTAGTTCTGGAGCCCTCCACCCGCCCCTGGCGAACCGGCGGTCCAAGTTGCCTCTCCCATGCTCCGGGATGCCCCTACGACTTGATGAGAAACCGCCCATAGACCAGCCCGGCCAACCCACCGCCCAATAACGGCCCGATCCAGTACACCAGGTGGTTGTCCCAGTAGCCGGCTACCAGCCCGGGGCCGAAGGTGCGAGCGGGGTTCATCGAGGCGCCGGTCAACGGGCCCCCCATCAGAATATCGCAGAGCACGGTGAACCCGATCCCGAATCCGCCGATCGCCTTCCAGGTCCCTCGCTCATCGATGGCAGTACCATAGACGACCAAGACGAGGAAGAAGGTCAACACCATCTCCACCACGATGCCGGTCCCGATCGGGATTCCCGGAGCCAATCCGGGGGTCCCCAGGTTCGCGGCCCTCCAGTTCGCCTCCGGAATGACGAGCCGCAAGAGCACGCCGGCCACCACAGCCCCGCCCAATTGCGACGCAACATACCAGCCGGCCATCGGAACGGAGATTTTGCCGCCCACCCACGCCCCGAGGGTCACGGCCGGGTTGAAATGGCCTCCGGAGATGTGGCCCAGGGCCGAAATCATCACGGCCAGCACACACCCGTGCGCCAAGGCGACTCCCACCAGACCCGCATTGACACAGATGGAGCCGGCTCCGATGAAACACAGCGCAAAGGTGCCGATGGTTTCAGCCACACATGGTTTCAACGCCTTGCGCATCATCTGACCTCCGATCTATGAAGGGTTCGCTGCTCGGTTCTGTCATGGCAGTTTCGGCGGGGCCATGTTCGTCAATTCGCCAGTCAGGCCGTTCATGAACTCGACAAGATCCTTCTTCTCCTGGTCCGTCAGGTTCAGGGCGCTCATGAAGGCATCCTTCCCGGGCACCGCTTCTCCCCCGCTGTTGTAAAATTCCACGACCTCCTCGAGCGTCTTGAAGCCTCCCGTGTGCATGTAGGGAGCGGTCAACGCCACGCTGCGCAGCGACGGAGTCTTGAACGCGCGCCGATCGGCTTCCCGCTTCGTGACGGCGTAGCGGCCGACATCCTCCTGCAGGGGCCCCGTTTGCGGGACGCCGATGTGGTGGAACTTGTTGTCGGTGAAGTTCGGTCCGTTATGACACAGCACGCAGCGGGCTTTCCCCTGAAACAGGTCGAGCCCGCGTTGCGCCGATGCCGAGAGCGCCGTCGTGTCGCCGGCGATGGACCGATCGAACGGGGAATTGGTGGAAATCAGGGTCCGCTCGAAGGCCGCGATGGCCT
>MNDM01000083.1 GCA_001914955.1 Nitrospirae bacterium 13_2_20CM_2_62_8
CAGTTGAAGGTACCGGCCTACACCCCTTGTTGACAAGCCTCGAATAACTCCCTGTCTTGTCGGCCGCTTACGCGGGCTCGTCCTCGCGATTCCCCTGCCAGGCGCTGAATCCGGCCTGCCATCATACCAACGTCAGTTCGATGTCGCATGACAAGCCTCGCCGGCACAGCCCGATCGTGGAAGCAGCCATATAAGGATGGTGGGACCGCTTGCTACTTCATCACCGGATGAGGGAGCCCGCAGGAACAACTGGCGGGGTTGTCAGGCTCGGCAGTAGAGACGGATGCCGGCCTTCCGCTTGTCTGGTCCGGGTCATAATTCAGGTTCGGCGACAACCATCGTTCCACGGCCCGCAGGTTCATCCGTTTGCGCAAATGGTAGTCGAGGACCTGATCTCGCCCGATCTTTCCGACGGAAAAGTATTTGGCCTCGGGGTGGGCGAAATAGAGTCCGCTCACTGAGCTCGCCGGATACATCGCAAAACTTTCGGTCAGATGGATGCCCGCGTTTTTTTCTACGTCCAGGAGATCGAACAGCGACCGCTTTTCGGTGTGATCCGGGCAGGCCGGATACCCTGGAGCGGGGCGAATGCCCCGGTACCGTTCACGGATCAACTCTTCATGGGACAATGTTTCACTGCCGCCATACCCCCAGTCTTCCCGAGCCTTTTTGTGCAGCCATTCGGCGAACGCCTCCGCCAGCCGATCGGCCAGGGCTTTCGTCATGATCGAGTTATAATCATCGTGCTCCTTCTCAAACCGCTCGCACAGGGCTTCGATGCCGATGCCGGTCGTGACCGCGAACGCGCCGAGGTAATCGGCCAGATGGGTCGATTTCGGAGCGATAAAATCGGCGAGCGCCTGATTGAACTGCCCCTCCGGTTTGTCCGCCTGCTGGCGGAGCGTGTGGAAGGTCGTGAGCACCGCCGAGCGTGACTCATCCGTGTACAGTTCGATATCGTCCACGACACTATTGGCCGGGAAGAGCCCGTACACCGCGCGCGCGGTCAGCAGCTTGCGACTGACGATCTCATCCAGCAATCGCCGCGCATCATCGAACAGCTCCTTCGCTTTGCTCCCGACCCTTGCGTCTTCGAAGATGGCCGGATAGTGGCCACGCAGCTCCCAGGTGTGAAAGAAGGGGGACCAATCAATGTACGGCACGAGCCGGTCGAGGGGGAATCGGTCGAGCGCCCGAACGCCGGTGAAGACCGGCTTGGGAAGATCCGCCGTGCGCCAGTCGATCGGCCGCTTCCGCGCGCGCGCCTCCTCCAGGGTCAGGAGCGGCTTCTGCGTCTTGCGGTTCTCATGTGCCTGGCGAATCCGCTCTTGGTCAACCCGATTGGTCTCAGCAAAGGCGGAGGTGTGCTCCCGACTGATTAATTTGCCGACCACGCTCACCGCGCGGGAGGCATCCACCACATGGACCACCGGTTCCCCGTAGGCAGGGGCAATCTTCACCGCAGTATGGGCCTTGCTGGTGGTGGCCCCGCCGATCAGGAGCGGAACCTGAGCGTCTTCGCGAGCCATCTCGCGCGCCACATGCACCATCTCATCGAGCGACGGGGTGATGAGACCGCTCAACCCGATCATGTCAACCTTGGCGTCCCGGGCGGTCTTGAGGATCTTCTCGCACGGCACCATGACCCCCAGATCGATCACCTCGTAATTATTGCAGCCGAGGACGACCCCGACGATGTTCTTGCCGATGTCATGCACATCCCCCTTGACGGTGGCCAGGAGAATTTTCCCCTTGCCATGGACGCCGCCTGACGCCTGCTTCTCGGCCTCCATGAAGGGCAGCAGGCAGGCCACCGCCTTCTTCATGACGCGCGCGCTTTTCACCACTTGCGGCAGGAACATTTTCCCGGCGCCGAAGAGGTCACCGACGATATTCATCCCCGCCATCAGGGGACCTTCGATGACCTGGAGCGGCCGGTCGTATTTCTGTCTCGCCTCTTCAACATCCGCCTCGATATGATCCACCAGGCCTTTGACGAGCGCATGCGAGAGCCGCTCCTCGATCGTTCCGTGCCGCCACACCTGCTCGTCAACCGCCTCCTTGCCCTTCTGTTTGACCGTCTCCGCAAACGCGACCAACCGCTCGGTGGCGTCGGGCCGCCGGTTCAAGAGCACGTCCTCCACCAGCTCGAGCAGGTCCTTTGGAATTTCCTCATACACCGCCAGTTGCCCGGCGTTCACGATGCCCATGTCCAGACCGGCCCGTATGGCATGGTAGAGAAAGGCGGAATGCATCGCCTCGCGCACGGCGTGGTTCCCGCGGAACGAGAACGAAATATTGCTGATCCCTCCGCTGACCTTGCAGTGCGGGAGGGTGGCTTTGATCCGCCGCGTGGCCTCAATGAAATTGACCGCGTAGTTGTTATGCTCCTCGATGCCCGTGGCCACGGTCAGCACATTGGGATCGAAAATTATGTCCTGCGGCGGGAAGCCGATCTCCCCGGTCAGGATCCGGTAGGCGCGCCCGCAGATCTCCACCTTGCGTTCCAGGGTGTCGGCCTGACCCGATTCGTCAAAGGCCATGACCACGACCGCAGCCCCGTACCGCTTGACCAACCGGGCATAGTGTGTGAACGCCTTCTCGCCCTCTTTCAAACTGATCGAGTTCACCACGGGTTTGCCTTGCACGCACTTGAGGCCCGCCTCGATCACAGACCACTTGGAGCTGTCGATCATGACTGGCACGCGGGTGATATCCGGCTCCGAGGCGATCAGGCTCAGGAACTTCACCATCGCCTCTTTCGAATCCAGCATGGCTTCGTCCAGGTTGACATCGATGAGCTGCGCGCCGCCCACGACCTGTTGCCGCGCGATGGACAGGGCGGCCTCGTACTCGCCGCTCAATACCAGCTTGGCGAACATGGGGGAGCCGGTGACGTTGGTCCGTTCCCCGATGTTGACGAAATTGGTTTCCGGGCGAATCGTCAACGGCTCGAGACCGCTCAACCGTGTGTACGGTTCGGGGCGAGCCGGCACCCGCGGCTTGCAGTCCCGGACGGCGTCCGCGATCGCTGCGATGTGGGCCGGCGTGGTCCCACAGCACCCCCCCACGAGGTTGAGCCAGCCGTTCGCCGCAAATTCCCGGAGGTCCTCGGCCATGATCTCCGGCGTCTCATCGAACCCGCCGAACGCATTGGGCAACCCGGCGTTGGGGTAACAACTGATGGACACCGGGGCAATCTGTGACAGTTCCTCGATGTACGGACGCATCTGCTTCGCCCCGAGGGCGCAGTTGATCCCCACGCTCAACAGGGGCAGGTGCGAAATGGAATTCCAAAAGGCTTCCACGGTTTGCCCCGAGAGCGTGCGGCCGCTCCGATCCGTGATCGTCACGGAGACCATCACCGGCACACGCCGGCCCTGTTTCTCAAAATACTGATCGATGGCGAACAGCGCCGCCTTGCAATTCAAGGTGTCAAAGACCGTTTCGGCCAGCAGCAGGTCCACCCCGCCATCGATCAATCCGCGGACTTGCTCGGTATAGGCGGCGACCAGTTGATCGTAGGTGACGGCCCGGAAAGCCGGATTGTTCACGTCCGGCGACATGGAAGCGGTGCGGTTCGTCGGGCCCATCGCGCCGGCGACGAAACGCGGACGCGTCGGGTCCTTCGCCGTCGCCGCTTCAACGGCCCGGCGAGCGACCCTGGCCCCGGCCACGTTCAGGTCGTACACTAGGTGTTCCAATTTGTAGTCCGCCATCGAGATCGAGGTCGAGTTGAACGTGTTCGTCTCGATGATATCCGCCCCGGCCTCCAGGTATTGACGATGAATGCGCTCGACAATGTGCGGCTGCGTGATGGACAGTAAATCGTTGTTCCCCTTGAGATCATGGGGATGGTCGGCCAACTGCCGGCCGCGAAAGTGTGCCTCATCAAGCTGGCATGCCTGGATCATCGTGCCCATCGCCCCATCAATAATAGCGATGCGACGGCGCAGCATGTCCTGCAGCTCAATGACTCTGTCCGACGCGTGAATCATGGTCGATGTCTCGGGCGTCCGGCCTATCCATCTCCTTGGTTTTTCATGAGAAACGCTGACCCGGTCACTATACTGGATCGCCCGAAGCCAAGCAAGTTTGGGAGGGAACGGCGTGGTTGACTTTGGACGAACCTGGGCTTAGGATGGCCTCACTCGTTGGGGAGCACCTTGACTCTTCAGGGCCTGTTGATCAGGCTGATCTCGGCTTGGTTCTTACTCCTTCCCTCGACGCTGGTGACCCTCCTGCTCCCAAGCTCCGCGCGCGCCGGTGCCTACTTCGAAGACGGCTTCCTGGGCCTCTCGCAGGTCGAATTGCGTGAGAAACTCGGCGCCCCGTCCGCCGTTCGGGACCGGAAAGCCGCGCTGCGCGTATTCAACTACTATTCGTTCAAGGACTGGGAGAATTACTACAAGAAGCTGATCTCGCCGCAAAATGGAGAGGACGTCTACACGTACAAGCGCGGCGGAGTCGACGTGCGGTACTCATTTGGCTATGTTCCGGACCCGAACGACACCTCGGAACTTCCGGCCCTCTACGTCAATCTGGTGGACATCGAGTTCTCGCCCTCAGTTCCCATCGAACAGATCACCTCGCTGGTCCCCGAGTTCCGGCCGCCCACGGAACCGACAGCCCCGGCGTTCCGATCGAACCTCTGGGTGCTGATTTTTAAGGGGCCCCCTTCTCCCCAGGCTCAGTTGATTGTCCGAGAGAGAGGGAAAGAGCGTCTGGATTGGTCGCTGGCTTTTCAGATGTTCGCGTTGCAGGGTCTCCCCGAATTCCTGACCGTGCAGGCCAAGATCGACCGCATGGAGATCAGCGCGCAAAGCATCGAGATGGTCAAGCAGCGTCAACGGTTAACCCACGAGCCCATCCTGAATCCGTTCTCGAAAGAATTCGCGCGTCAGCCCTCCCCTCCGCCGCCTCCGACCAAGAAAATCCCGGTGCCGAAATACGCCGAATAGGCGGCGCTCGGAGACTGTCAGGGCCCTTTCTCCGTCGGTTCCATCTGTTGAATCTGCTGCGATTTTTGCTGCTGCGTCCGCTCCAGCTCTTTAGCCGTACCTGTTGCTTTTTGCGCCAAGCCCCCCTCGGAGAAATACATCGACGCGGTCGTCCCGATCGCGAGGAGCACCAGCAACCAGCGCATGAGGAATCGTAGGGCCGGGTTGCCGCTCAGCAGCATCGTGCCAGCTATGAGCACCGCGCCCACAAACGCCAGGCTGAGCACTCTTGATTGATAGGGACTCAAGCCAGGAATGGTAATCGGGGACTGCGAAGCGGTGTCGGTGATCTTGCCGGTGACCTTGGCGGTGACCTGTTCAACCGCCGTCGCGCCCTTCTCGATCAACCCGCCCCCGCCCTTCGCGCTTTCCCTTTCCTCCAGCACCTTGACCCGGGCACGATACCGTGCGGGGATGTTGTCCTTGTTATCCGTGAAGACCACGGTTCCCTTGTCATCCACGTAGGTGTACGTGGCCGCCCAAGCGTTTTCGATGGGGCCTGCCATGAAACACCCGAACCACAGAAGCAGAAGGCTGGCCACGACTCCACCCTTCGGCCATCCGAACGTTCTTTCCGGTCGTGTGTTCACTCCGCTATGCATCGATGTCCTCCCTCCATCACTCTTCATAGACCAGATCGCTGGGGTCGGCGAGGGACAGATAGGTTTCACCCCATTGGTTCCGGCTTTCCAGGCTCCAGTCCTCCGCCAGCGAGACAGGCTTCAGGCGGATGCCCCAGATGCCGCCGAAGACGAGATGGGTCAGCCCGGCTCCGGAATCTTCCACCGTCTGCGCGTAGGCCGGACAGCAGGGATGCTCCGGATCGTCGCTCCACCCGGTGACCCAACACCACTCTCCCTGGGCATTTCTCTCGAAGCTCTTGACCCGGAGCACCAGCCTCGCCGGTCCGACCTCCTTAAACCGGGCAAACAACGAGCTCTCGCAATTGGGATTACTCTCAACCTCGACAAACATGGCTTCGGAGAAATTACCAGTTATGAGTTCCGAGACGAATTTGTCTCACTCTCCATCCCCTCCACGCAATCCCGGCTGGGATGGAAGCGGAGGTTGGGTGTCATCTAAGTCTTGCAAGAGCAGCCTGCTTGATCCCAAACTGCGCGTGCCCAATCTATTACTTGAGAGGGATGGCCTGACTGCCCTTTACTGCGCGCGTCCGGCGAGCACACCATCCACCCTTGCCCGGAACGATCAATCCTGTGTGCGCGTGTTACAGTACCACCACCCCGTTATGACCCCGCAAGCCATGACTCACGGCAACCAGCCAACCCGGAGTCCGAAAGAACCGGAGCAACCAACACAGCCGGAGCCCAAGCCGTTCCTGTGCCGCCGTCCGGTCCGGCTGAGCATCTATGCCCTCCTGGCGCTGATCCTGCTCCTCATGCTCGGGTGGCGGTTCCTGCCTGGTCTGCTCGACCCCACCTTTGAGAAGCACATCCAGAGCAAGCGCGTGATCACCGGAATGACGCGCGCGCAGGTTCTCAAGGCCTGGGGTTCCCCCTACACCATGAACGTGAGCTACACCAAGGACGGAATACGGCGCGAAGAATGGATCTTCGAGGACTGGGTCAACTCGGCCACCGTGAAACACCGGTATCTCTATTTCGAAGAGGATATCCTGGTCGGCGGCTGGTACTTTCAATAGGCCTCAACCTGCTTCATCGGTTCGCCTCTCCGCGGTGAGTTCTCCGAGCAACGTCCCTGCCCGCCCGATATCCGATTCGTCCACCATCACCACGCGCGCGTTGAACGGCAGCGCTAATCCCGGGTAGAGACTGCCGAAGTGCTCGTTCTGGACGAAATACGGGATGTCGTTCCCTTCCAGCAGGCTCTTGATGAGGGCTAATTCGCCTTCATCGTGCGGCTCGATGAGCTTCACCATTCCCATCTCATGAATCTCAAGGTGTGGACGCGCGAGTCAATTGCCGGTCAAGCTCGTCAAAGAACGCGCGAATATTGCGGGCGTTTTGGCCGAAGTCTCCACGCCCGATCCGAGAAGCCGATCTGACCGCCACCACGGCCGTCTCCCCGCCAGCCGTGACGCGAATCAGGATATCATCCACAAAACGCAGCATCAGGGTTTTGGCTTCGACGCGAATCTCTCCAGTCTCCGGCCGGGACGAGACCAGTGACCAGCGGGGCAGCCGGTGCACCGCATGGAGCGCCGCGTCGAACACCCGGTCCGTGCTGACGCGATACACGCGCGGCGTGATGTCCGGGTACTCCGGAGTCCTCCCCGTCTCGACCACATTGATCAACGGCCAGGCTCGCAACGCAAACAGCACGAGGAGAACGCCCGTGATACCCGCAACCACAGCCATCGCGATCTTGAGCACGAGTCCGTCTCTTGATCGGGGGAGCCTCGTTCAGGCCCGACTCGACGCTTCTATTGTAAGGAGGAGGAGGCCCGACTGCAATGATCCGCACTGTTCCGTTGATTTTTCCGAGTCCGCCCCCTAGACTGTGAGCGCACGTCGGTGAGAGACCGCATCCAGCCGGAAGTGGCGGGCATGGGCAGTAGCGTAACGGGAGACAGGGAGTCGTGAGACTGGGTAAAAAGATCAGGTGCTCAGGGAGTCTCGGTGATTTGGACGCGTCGCTCTTTCCCGGGGCCACCGGAGATGGTCAACACCCGTTTCCACTCCCGGACCTGATAGATGGCCCAGGCATTCGGTGTACCCTTATAAAGGGCGTCCGGGTCCTCGCCGCTGGCGTTCAGGTAAATCGGCTCGGTGAATCCCTCGTCCAGGACGTAGTCCAGCAGACAATCGGTTGTAAACCCCTTCCCGCGCAGGGAGACCTCCGCCAGGAGATTCAGGATGTCGTCCGATTTTTGAATCGTGATCGGATCCATCGGCACGCGCCTCGAAACGGCGGGGCTATTCTAGCGGAACGCTTCGCCACGGTGCAACGGTGAAACCACTCCCGACCGAGCAGTTTCGTGAACGGTTGCTCGGTATCATGGATCGCAAACATCACTGGGCATGGCCGCACTTCAGTGGACGCACGATCACCAGGGACCAGCACAAGATTCACTTTCAACAGGAATATGCAGTGTACGTGCGGGACTTCCCGGTCTTCTTGGCTCGCATCCATGGGAAGAATCCCCCTCCAGAGGTGCGCAGCCTGCTGGCTGGCAACATTTATGAAGAAGAGACCGGCGGCCTCTCGCTCGGACGGTCCCACCCCGAGCTGTTCCTCACCATGATGAAGGGGTTCGGGTACGACCAAGCCGAGTTCCGCAACGTGGCGCTGCTGCCTGCAAGCCGCAGCTACCGGAGATGGCTGGACAGTGTTTCGGCCAATCGCGACTGGATCATCGGCGCAGCGGCGCTGACGATCTTCGTGGAGGGCAGCCTCAACGATCGCCGCGACATCCAAGAGCCTTCCAAACCGAAGACCAAAGCCGAGATCGAAGAAATCGTCAGGCAGCATCCCCTGGTGCGGAACATCGGACTCTCACCGGATTACCTGGACCTCGTGCGCGCCCACCAGATGGTGGAGGCTGGACACCGCCACGACGCCTACGCCATCGCGCTCACGCACGCCACCACGCGAAAGCAGCAGGAGGCCGTCCTGGCCAGCTTGAGGAAATCGCTCATCCTGTGGCTCCGCTTCCGGGACGGCATCGCCCGCGCCTGCGGCCTCAAGAAATCCTGATCTCTTGTTCATCTGAAGGGGGCGACCGCTCTCCCGTCGAGCGACCACGATTTCGAGGCCTTGCTTGTGCACTCACCGGGACCAGGCTGACCTGTGCTTCCGGCACGACCTGGCCTCGCTCAGACACCAGCAGCGGACGCTCTCCCCTCCCCTCTTCAGCATAAACCAGGAACAGACCCGAGGCCAGAACGCCAAGTCCGACGAGGACCGCGACCAACCACATGGAGCGAATCGTTACGGTGCAGGCTTGGCTTCGGCGAGCCGTTTGTCAAAGAGGGTGCCTAGGCCGACCACGGCTGGATGATCGGCGGTCAGCACGCCGGTGTCGATCAACACCGCCAAGCGAGGCGCAGGATCGAGCCTGACGAGCGCTGCTCGCTCGAGCTGCACGGTGTCGAGGACCTTGTGGTAGGTGCCCAGCCACGCCTCGGTGATGGCTCGGAGGCCGGCATCGGACGGTTTCATGCGCCCGAGCTTGACCTGTTGAACGAGCTTGACGATGGGATCTGACTGCGAGAGCGTGCTGATGGCCTGGTCGAGGGTCATGAAACGTTGAACGACGAACGATTCACGTCAGTTCATCGAGCAGGAACCGGGACCGCGGGGATCGCCGCAGGTGCCGCAGGGCCCCGGTCCACTCGAGGTGGACCAGTCGGCGGTGGCCCCAACCCCGAACGGAGAGAACTGCTTTTGCAGTGTGGTCGCCTTGCAGGACGGACAGGCAGGGATGGTTGAGCCTTGCACAAGCAGCTCAAACCGATGGTGACATTCCTGACAGATGTATTCGAAGATGGGCATGATGCCACTCCCCTCTTGAGCGTGCCGAGTGCTATTATAGGTGTTCACGCCGCCTCTCGCAACGGAGGGCCGGCACCCCAAGGAGGAGTCCATGTTCCAGGAAGAGAGGGAGTTCAATCTGCGATTCAGTTTAGAGGCGAATTTCCCGGATGACTACGAGGGCGAAGACGATGATTACGGATGGCTCAACGGGTGGGAAACCCGGATCAAGCCCGAGCTTTTAAAGATGGTTTTTGAGTTTCTGCGGCGTTAT
>MNDM01000003.1:0-5422 GCA_001914955.1 Nitrospirae bacterium 13_2_20CM_2_62_8
AACGGGAGCAACAGCGACGCCTCCTAGGAGGTTGAACACGGTCGCCATTTGTCTGATGACCCTTCGGTCAGATGGGAGGAAGGCCACTGGTGACCACCAGTGGCCTTCTGCTTCTCATGCGCCAATGGTCCCAATGTAATACAGGACGGACAAAGCTTCGAACGGACTTGATCTTTAGCCAGCAGAAGACAGGGGGAGAAAATGCCGTCATAGTCAAAGATCCGGTCATGAGGAAGTTCTTTCGGTTCAGGGAGGCTGAGCACTTCATCGCCCAGCAACTCGATGGCTCAACCCCCGGCGAGGTCATCCGCCAGCGAGTCGAAGAGCGATTCGGTACAGCTCTGACCCCAGAGACCCTTGAGGAATTCATCGATAAGCTCCGGCGGCGTGGGCTTCTGGAGGAGGAAGCCAAGGTTGGTTCGGATGCTCACCGGCGCGGGAGGGTCCGAGGGAGCCTCTTCTACCTGAGGCTCAAGGCCTTCGACCCCGACTGGCTCTTGAACCACCTCATCGCCCGCTCGCATTTCTTTTTCACACCCCATTTCCTGATGTTCTCCGGCGCTGTCATCCTCTTGGGCTGCGGTCTTACCATCGTCAACTGGCGTGAAATTGAGAAGGACATTCTGCAGCTTTACCGCGTCGAGACCCTTCTCTTCGGATGGCTAACTATACTGTTCGTTGCCCTGGCTCATGAGTTCGCCCACGGGTTAACCTGCAAACATTTTGGCGGTGAGGTGCATGAGATCGGTTTCCTGCTCCTCTATTTCCAACCCGCTTTCTACTGCAATGTGAGTGAGGCTTGGCTTTTCCCGGAAAAGTCCAAACGGCTCTGGGTCACCTTCGCCGGCCCCTACTTCGAGCTTTTCCTTGCAGCGCTGGCCACCTTAATCTGGCGCGTCACGGATCCCGCGACCTGGCTCAATGCCGCGGCGTTGGTCGTGATGGCCGTCTCCGGGATCAGGACCTTTTTGAATCTGATACCCCTCATCAAGCTGGATGGCTATTACTTCTTGAGCGACTATCTGGATATCCCGAACCTGAGGCAGAGAGCCTTCCGCTATCTGGGGAGCCTGATCAAACAGAAGCGTGGTTCGGCTGGCAACACGTCGGAGCAGGATCTGGTGGCCTCTCCCCGGGAACGGCGGATCTACCTCTGCTATGGAGTCCTGGCCGCAGCCTTCACGATAACATTGCTCGCCTACCTTGGCGTGAGATTCAGCGCTTTCCTGATCGATCACTATCAGGGCTCAGGGTTCATCTTCTTCCTCGCCGTCTTCATACCAGTCCTTCGCAATCGGCTGAGAAGACTGCTCCCAGCGCTGAGGGCTCTCGTCGCCAAGGGGAGCCTCGCCATCATGACTTCGCCGAAACGCGGGGCAAAGGTTCTCACCATCTTCGCCGTTATCCTGGCTGTTCTCTTCTTGGGCCGAATGGAGCTGAGAGTTGCAGGCGAGTTCAGGATCCTCCCTATGAAGAACACCGACGTTCGGGCCGAAGTCGAAGGGATCATCGCAGAGATTCATGTCAATGAGGGTGATCAAGTGAGGAGGAGATCGCCCTGGCAAGGGCGCAGGTAGAGACGGCAAAAACGAAAAGACAGGAGGCTCGAAGACGGTATGAAGAGGCCAAACTAATGCTCGACCAGCGGCTGGCCAAGGCAAAGGCCGCTGTCGGCAAGGCTACAACACGGCTTGAATACAAGCGAAATGATCTTGACAGGTTCAAGGCTATGTTGGACGCGGGGTTCATCTCCCGCAGAGAGTTCGACATAGCTGAAGAAGAGAAGGCTGTCAGGGAGCAAGAGGTGGAGGAGGCCGAGGCTGAGTTAAAGATGGTTTTGGCAGATGATCTTGCTGAGGTTCGAAACAGGCTGGCTATCGCTGAGAAGGAGCTTGATGAGACGAAAGGTAGGCTGACTGTCCTGCTGGCGGGAAGTCGCCAAGAAGAGATTGAAGGTGCAGAGGCCGAGCTCGCTCGGTTAACGGCCCAGCAAGTGTATCTCGAGGAACAGCTCCGACTTCTGACAGTTAGAAGCCCTCACGCAGGGATGGTCACAACCCCTGCGCTAGAGTTGAAACAGATGATAGGCAAGCATGTGATGAAGGGGGATTTGATCGCCGAGGTGCATGAACTGAAGACAACGACGGTGGAGATTATGATTTCGGAGCAGGATATCGGCGATGTGCAGATAGGGCAGAGTGTCGTGCTCAAAGCCAGAGCCTATCCGCTGGACAGCCTCGTAGGCAAGGTGACTTCGATTGCCACCACTGCTGCCGCCGCTGCCCCGGAGAAAGAAGAAATAAGAGAAGGAAAAACGGTTTTGGTCACGACCCAGGTCGACAATTCCTCTCTTCTCCTCAAGCCCGAGATGAGCGGGTATGCCAAGGTTTTCTGTGGAGAGCGGTCAATCTTCGAGCTCATTACACGAAGGATCGCGCGCTATATCAGGATTGAATTCTGGTCGTGGTGGTGATGGGTTGAGCAGGTTTTGGATTGTCACATGACACATGAGAAGCTCATGTGGATGAGGAAATCTCTCGCGATCAAGGATCGCGGCCATTGAGGGGGGAAATGGAGATATGACGCCTGTTCAAACGAATCAACCACTGGTGGACGACCATGTGTTCTTGATCGGCCGTCCACCCCTCAAGCAATACGTCAATTTTGTGAAACAACTGGCGGTGGACAGCCAAGCAGTCGACATCAAACTTCTCGCTGATGAATGGCGTGCTGCAAATAGACACATCCGTGAACTGGAGGCGCAAGAGGCAGGTTGGGCCGATAAGCCCATGATCGGCCCTCTCGATCTTCACTTGGAGTCACTTCACAAACAGGTTCTCAAGGACCCCCTGTTTCAACACGCCTTTCAGCTCGTACCAGCCGATATCGGGATGGTCGAGTTGGCCCGTCTCGTCGTCTTCCAAAAGCATATAAATTTGGAGTACGTTCGTTCCTTGCGGAAGATCTTAGCTGATGCGCCGAGCCCAGAACAAATCTTCAGATTCTGTTTGCCTTTTGACCACCCCGCGCCACCGCTTAAATGGATGCGGACTCACCATAATTCCTATGTCTTCGTTTCCCCATCCAACGACCTGAGGTTCCTCGGCCCCGCTCTTTTGAAAGACGACCAGATTACCGGGTTTCCTCGTCCCGGGGTGGTTCCAGGTGTCCTCGGCCTCTTCGTCGGTTTTGGCTCTAACTTTTTGAACGCCATTCATGCGGAAAACCGGCTGGTGCTCAATAACGGAAGTCACCGCGCCTTTGCCCTCCGTGAGATGGGGATCACTCACGCCCCCTGTATCATCCAACATGTCTCTCAACGTGAAGAGCTCAAGGCTATCGGCTCCTCCGATCTTCACAGGAATCCCGATCTGTATTTGAGCCACCCGCGTCCTTCTGTGCTCAGGGATTACTTCGATCCGAAATTGAGGAAGATTGTGGCGGTTCATCGGCGTCTGCGTCAAGTGGCGGTCACGTTTGAAGCAGAACAGACCGATGTCCCTGCCACGTAAGCGTCATCAACGGGGTCCGTAATATGTTTCTTCAATTCAGGTACCTTCCTGCGATGCTTCGAGTGGGCGCGACCTTCTGCGGCGCCATGTTAATAACGTTCGCGAACACCTGGGGAGCTAATCTGTCTGCCAATCCGCCGAATCAGACGGCTCCCGAGCGGGAAGAGTTTCTCTCCCTGGCCGACGCAGTGCTACGGGCGCTGGAACATAACGTCGACATCACCATCGGCCGGCGGACGCGTGCGATCCGGCTCACAGACATCATCTTTGAGCGGGCCAAGTTCGATCCGACCGTGAACCTGAGCTTCCAAACTCAGCGCTCGTTCCAGCCCTTGAACCGCCCCTTCTTTGGGGTGACGGGTGAGCGATTGTCAGAGCCCATGGCATTGGAGACACGTCAGGCACAGATGAACCTCGCCTTGACACAGCGCGTCCTGACCGGTGCCAATTACGAGCTCAAGTTCAACCCCCAAAGGACCTTGATCCCTGGAGCAAGCGGGTTCCTATTCAACCCGGGGTACTCGTCTGATCTGACGTTCAATCTGTCGCAGCCCTTGTTGCGCGATCTTGGTCCAAAAGTAAACAAAACGCCGATCCGAATCGCCCAGAGCAACGCGAAAGTCGAAGACTATGTGTTTTTGGACAAGGTGCTCACGATAATCGGCACGGTCGAGCAGGCGTATTGGGAGTTGGTCTTCGCCAATGAGAACCTGAAGGTCGCGCAGGCCTCGCTGAGTGCCGCCGAGGAGTTACTGGCCAGCAATCGGGCCAAAGCTCAATCCGGCTTCATGTCTGTCGTAGATGTTCTCCAGGCTGAGGCAGCGGTCGCGTCCAGGAAGGAACAGGTCCTACTGGCCGAAAAGGCGATCAGAGACCAGGAAGACCAACTTCGTCGCCTGATGAATCCAGGTCAAGGAGAACTGCGAAGACAGGTGCGGCTGAATCTCCTCGACCAGCCGGTTCAGGTGTCGGAATCCATCAACCTCGACGACGCCATAGAGACTGCCCTTCAAAAAAGGCCCGAGGTGTTGCAGGCGAAGAAGACCGTTGAAACCGGCGACCTTCAGGTCAACTTTGCCAAGAACCAGGTTCTCCCGGTTCTGGCTATTCAGGGATCGGCTGGCCTTTCTGGTCTCGGCAGCGACCCTTCGGACATGATCAATCGAAACTTCGGAGGAGACTTCTATAACTGGGGTGTGGGACTCATTCTGAGCTATCCCATAGGGAATCGCTCAGCCTGGAGTCAGTTCACCAAGAGCCAGCTCGAAGCTCAGAATGCCCAGAGTTCACTAGAAAACGCCCAGCAACAAGTCATCCTTTCGGTCAAGGAAGCGGTGCGCAGGGTGCAGACGGACTTTAAACGGATCGAAACCACGCGGGCGGCACGCATCCTGGCCGAGAAACAGCTTCTAGCGGAGCAGGAACGGCTCAAACTGGGGCTCAGTATCACGCGCTATGTGGTCGACTTTCAACGCGATTTGGCCACAGCCCGGGCAAATTTGGTGCGGGCGATTGTGGACTACAACAAGTCGCTTTCCAATTTGGCCCGGAACAAAGCCTCAACTCTCGAACTCTACAACATCGCACTCCAATAGCGGCTTACGTGGGTTCCCCTTGGGAGCTCGGCTGGCTTTGGGCAATGGCAGTCGGGCAGTTTTGGTCAACGGGATTCCGGTGGCTTCGGTCAATGGGACAAGTGATAGACCACGAGTGAGCACGCCGGAACTGCTGAGCAACGTGCGGCGCGAGCGCAGCCTAGCGCATGCCCGTCAGCGTATCCGAGCGCGGTATCGGGAGTATCGCGCGTGCCGGCAGCAGGCAGGCGACTTGGAACGTGGCGACTCGAGCCGGCGGGTGCCCCAGCCGCGTCGCGACAGCCACGCACATACGCGCGGTCCGGAGCGCGTGTG